>JBGUVZ010000632.1:0-5816 GCA_045220685.1 Oscillospiraceae bacterium
AATCATATTTACAACACCTCTTAATACGAGTATATCATAAATTAATCGGCGTGTCAAAAATCAATTTCTTTTATGCGTTCACTATAACACCTATTTTATGGAGTTCCCGAGCATCATCAAGATAAGGAAGGTCATACTGTTTTTCTTCTATCTGCTTAAGAGCCTCTTCAGCACTTCCATCAAGCTTGAATTCAAAAATAAAAACATCATTGTCCGTCTCAATTATAACATCTGCTCTTCCTTTACTGTTCTGCTTTTCTATAAGAGTAGTGTAACAGCTCAACAGTTTGAAAATGATATAGAAAGTGTATGAAAAATGCGTTTCAAAATCCTTTGCTCTCTCATCCTTGTTAGCTTCATAAGGTATCGATGAAAGAAATGATGTAAACGCATCACGTATTCCATCAAGGTCACATTTACGAAGTTTCCTGTCAAGATTCTTAACCCAGTTATCTGTTGCTTCATCAGTTTTTCCGAAATAACTGTTCGCAGTTAGTGTAACAAAACCCCTTCGTACTTCATCATTAGGAAAATCCAAAGTGTATTCCCGGTAACGTTTATCATATCCTTTTATCGTAAGATATCCGCTCTGATAAAGCATTGCAAGCGGATCTTCAGCGTCAGCTCTGTAATCTACAAAATACTGGGATTCATATGCCTGTCCGATCAGTTTATTCATGTTGATACTATGGCCTTCCAGCAATCTTTTCAGATATGTCGGCGTTCCGGACTTATACCAGTAATCATCAGTTTTCATAGAATCAAATGTGTTGATTATGCTGTAAGGATTATAAATATCAACATCAAGATTTTCACTGAAATGATATCCGTCATACTGCTTTTTAAGAGCAGACTTCATTTCATCAGTCGTACACTCCATTACCTCTGCAAGTTCTCTGATTGACTCTGAGAAATACGAATAGAGTTCATCTTCAGTTATTCCGCATATTGAATCATATCTTCTGTCCATACTGATATCTTTCAGATTATTAAGTCCCGAAAAAACTGATACCTGACTGAACTTTGTAACTCCCGTAAGAAGTACGAAGCGAAGATGTTCATCTGCATCCTTGAACGTTCCGTAAAACCCCTTCAGAGTTTCTCTGTTTTTCTGTTCAAGTGCTTTTCCAAGAACATCGAGCATAGGTTTATCATATTCGTCCACAAGTACCACCACTCTGCGTCCTGTCTTTTCCTCTGCCGTTTTAATCAAATTAAGCAAACGTCCGCTGAGTGTCTTATAGTTTTCATCCCTGCCGTACTTTTTTTCATAATCATAAAGCTGTTCTTCAAGTATCTGAGACAACTCTCCGTCCTTGGTATAATTTCCTCTTGCGAAATCGAACCTAAGCACAGGGTATTCTGTCCATTCATTTTCAAGTTTATCTATCTTAAGACCTTTGAACAGATCTTTCTTTCCTGAAAAATACGCTTCAAGAGTACTTATAAGCAATGATTTACCGAATCGGCGAGGTCTTGACAAAAAGCATACATTCTGCTGCGCCAGTCTGTATACAAGGTCTGTCTTATCAACGTACACATATCGCTCTGTTATTAACTTTTCAAAGCTCTGCACACCTACAGGATACTTCATTCTGCTTTTCCTCCGTTCACTTCTGTATGCAACATTAGTATACCATAATTTCAGTGTTTATTCAACTATCATACTATTATCACACAATTTTCAGATTACTCCACTTGACAATGTTACCGATTTGTAATATAATAATATTAGTCGCAGAGATTAAGTTCCTTAGAAACTCCGTACTAAAGGAACTTTGTTTTAAAATCAAACATTTCGTAAATATATTTTCTGTGCATCAGGTTTCTGCTGTAACAACTTTGTCACTCTTTTGTTACATACAGGTTACAGTGTTCCCTGGTTGACTGATCAGAAGTTCAGTCAATTCAGGGCGATTATTCAGAGTCTAAACTCTTCATTCTTCAGATATTAATTCAGTCTTTATATTATAAAAATTCATTTCTAAAGCAGAAACCGCCTTCTTTCACGAAGGCGGTTTTTGTTTATGACAGACATTTATCCCCTTTTAATGGTTTTAAAAACCAGTAGATATTTCAAATTATGTGTGTTATAATATAAAGAACGTTAAAGGATGAGGAGGAAAACTATGAACACTAAAATACTTCAGAAAATAAGTTACGGACTGTTTGTTGTAACTACAAGTTTCGAAGGCAAGGACACCGGATGCATCATTAACACTGCCTGTCAGGTGGCTACTGAAATGAACGCTGTTACCATCTCAGTAAACAAAGCCAACTACACCTGTGAGATGATACAGAAAGCAAAGCGCTTCAATATTTCTGTTATTGACCAGAGCGCCACTTTCGATCTGTTCAAGCATTTCGGTTTCCAGAGCGGACGTGACACTGACAAATTTGCAGGATTCAATGACTGCAAGCGTACAGCCAACGGATGTATGGCTGTAACAAAAGGAACAAACGCATTTTTCTCGGTCTCTGTTATTAAGGAGATCGACCTCGGAAGCCACATTCTTTTTGTCGGTATCCCGTCAGACGGCGAATTCTTCAGCGAGCTCCCGTCAGCTACATATGAATACTACTTTGAAAACATAAAACCGAAACCGGAAGCAGTCGGAAAAACATCTGACGGTCAGACTATATGGAGATGTGTTATCTGCGGCTATGAATATGTCGGCGAAGAACTGCCGGAGGATTTCATCTGCCCGATATGCAAGCATCCGGCAAGTGATTTTGAAAAAGTCACAAAGTAAGCAAAGCTTATCATTACGATTATCTGGGGACAGGGCTTTCGGGGAAACGAATTGCAGAAAGGATTTTTCATTTGAGTAATAAGAATTTAATGAAGATCGCTGCCGCTTTTTCTTTATCAGCGGTAATGACATTATCATCATTCTGTTATGTACCGGTCACAGCCTTTTCACCGGCTGAGGCTGAAAAATCAATAAGCGAACTCGAAGAACTGAAGACTGAAAACAAGGAACACATAGCAGAACTTCAGAAGGAAATTGAAGAATATCAGTCAAAATACGAAGACGTTGAGGCTGATGAGAGCGTAAAGCTCGAATACAGAAATGCACTGACTGAAAAAATGGAACTTCAGAGTCAGAACATTGACTATGTTTCAGGTCAGATAAACAAACTCGACGATGAGATCAGTGAAAACGTTGAAAAAATCAACATCACTGAAGCAAACATCAAGGAAGCAGATCTTCAGATCGATGAAAACCTGGCTCTCCTTAAGAAAAGGATACGTGCGTCATACATGTCATCAGGTGATAACATTTCATCTATTCTGGCAGGATCTTCTTCATTCTACGACATGCTCGCAAAGTTTGATCTTATCGCAAAAGTTGCAGAACATGACAACAATCTCATCGCAACAATTCAGGAGCAGATCGATAAGCTCAAGAATATGAAAGAAACGCTTGAAGCTGAACAGGCTGTTCTTGAAGGAAATCTCGAATCAGAAAAGGAAAAGAAAAATGAATTTTCTTTAGCTCTCGATGAGCTGGGTAAAGATTATACCGCTACTCAGGAAGAACTCAACAGACTTGACGGTGTAAAAAATGAGATCCACGAAAGCATAGAAGAACGTCAGAAAGCAATGGCGGAGGAAGAGGAAGAAATAAAGAAACTTGCTTCACAGGTCGAAGAATTCGAACGTATGATCGTTGCACATTCGATAAGCGTTTCTGAATCTGTTTCCGAATCAGAATCCATCGCCGCTTCAGAAGCTGAAAGCAGAGCTGAAGAATCAAGACGTGCAGAGGAATCAAGACGCGCTGAAGAGTCACGCCGTGCAGAGGAAGCAGCAAAGCGTGCCGCAGAAGAATCACGACGCGCAGCTGAAAACAATGAGAAACCAACTACCGAAGCACCTGTAGCACAGACACAGCCGTCGACTGAACCGGCAACAGAAGCTCCGAAGCAGGAAGAACCGGTAACACCTTCAACCGAGACCCAGGCGCCTGCTCCATCTTCACAGCCAACCTATTCAAGCGGATTCGGCTGGCCGGTAGCAAACGGCTACGGAAAAATAACCAGTCCTTACGGAACAAGATGGGGAACGTTACACAAGGGTGTTGACATAACAGCATCTGACGGTGACACTATCATGGGCAAGGCTGTTGTTGCTGCCTGTGACGGTATCGTATTCTCAGTAACAAACACATGTACCCACAACTACGGCAAGAGTTCAAGCTGCGGATGCGGCGGCGGCTACGGTCGTTACGTGGTCATCAGACATAACGATGGTAAATACTGTACACTCTATGCTCATATGAGCTCGGCGATCGTAAGTGTCGGTCAGAGTGTTTCACAGGGAGAGACTATCGGATATGCCGGATCGACCGGATATTCAACAGGTGCTCATCTACACTTTGAAGTTCGTCACTGGCCTTTCGCATGGACTTCAGACAATGCCATCGATCCGGAACAGTTTATTTCAAATCCTTAAGTGCTTTACTTATACGGAAATAATCTTTAAAGGCTTAACAGTAATTTTACTTTAAGATAAGAAAACGCTGACCTGATACCGGTCAGCGTTCTCATAAACCATAATATTAAAAGGAGAGTTTAATCATGGAAGGAATGTCAAAAACAAATGAAGAGATCTGCCACTGCAAGAAGGTAACAGTCAACGATATTGACCGTGCTCTTCACACAGAAAAGAAGTTCACAGACGTAACAGAGGCTTTCAAGACTGTTCAGGAAGTTACTTCATGTTCAACAGGCTGCGGCGGCTGCTACGACAAGATACTCGATACTATTTCAGATCTCATGCACTAATTGCCAGGAGGGATCAACATGTTTACCGCAGAAAATGCACAGAATATTGGAAAAGAAATAAGCAGACTGTACACCGTAATGGAAGACGCAGGTACTTATACATCTGAAGAATGTGCAGCGTGTGAAACACTGTACAATAAGATGGTCGCTCTTTCAGTAGAGCTTGCTGCAAAGAAGTGTACTGAAGAAGCTCTTGTAATCAGAGACCTTGCAGACAACGGTTTCAGAGCTGATGCTTTCAACGATTTTGAAAAGGCAGCTTTCAGACTTGTTGGCGGTACTGAAAAGTTCAAGAACTACTGCATGTACCAGATCATAAAGCGCGAGCTTGATATGATCGCAGACGCTTTTGAAATCGAATAATTATCAGGAGGAAATCCGGCTTCGTCCCGGACTCCACGATTATTTAACAGAAAACGCTTCCGGAGAGTATTCTTTCCGGAAGCGTTTTTGTTTTATATACGTATTATGCAGATCTGATTATTCACAGACAGTCTGATCCAGGAATGATATATCTTCGTGGTCAAGGCCATTTTCAAGAACCATTTTCTCTATCTGATCCGAGGAGTACTTTGAGCCCGGATAGAGAACGACCACTGAATGGTCACCGTAGGTAAGGAAGTTCGTTTCACCGAATTCAGTATATCGTGTGGCTCCTATTGAAACAAGGATGCGTTCCGGACGGCCTGCGGCGTTTAAGTAAGCGTTTATGTTTTCAGCCGGGCCTTCGTCTTTCTGGTTATTGAATTTGTCGAGCATCCAGTTCATGAGTTTGCCGTAAATGTAGCTGTAATCCTTCACTGCACTGTCCTCGCCGTAAGGATAGACCTTTCCGTCACGCACAAGGAAGCTCGCTATGCGGTAGTCGTTTATAACGCTGTTTTCGTCAAATGAGTCGAGCGGTATCGCATGCGCTGAAAATCCCTTGGAGCACTTTCCCCAGTTTTTCTTGACGCTTATTTTCTTTGCTCCCTCACGTCTTATGGAGCAGTCGTTTGAAGCGCCGAATGCGATGGCTTTAAGTG
>JBGUVZ010000633.1:0-2814 GCA_045220685.1 Oscillospiraceae bacterium
AGATCTTTACTGTAGCAATATAATTGCCGTCCTTTTCAGTTACATCTTCAAGTGACGCATCAAAATCTACGTAGCCGAGAACGGTAGTTGAGAATGTCTTGTCAATTTCAGCTTCCGAGAGCTCGTTCTTTGTGATGCCCATTGGGTTTTTGCTGTAAACGTAAGGATCTTTCTTGTCGTTTGAAATATATCCGCATGAGTTGTAATCATCAGGATATTTTGAAACGTAGTTGACTTCCAGAAGGCTTCCGGTTTTCTTATAGCTAGTATAGAATTCACCGTCATCCATATTTTCTATTCCGCTGCCGGAGTAATCAAGTACCTCCTTGAAACCACCTTTGTATTCGACCATTTTTTCAGGTGTTGAGTATTCGATGAGCTTTTCAAGAGTAACGTCCGATGTAGATGTGTAACAGGCCTTGCTAGCAATAATTGAACTGTCACATCCGGTAAATGAAAGCGCCATAGCAGCTGTAAGAATAAATGCTGTAGTTGTTTTCATATAAATTCCATCCTTTAAAAAATCATATATATTGTTATTTTACCACGAAAGCAGCGTAAGGTCAATCATTTGTTTGACTAATTAGGGGGTAAAAAGTAAAAGACACAGATATGTAATAATTGCGCGCTCTCTTTTAAAAACAGTTGAATTATCATTACTGATATGCTATACTTATTAGTACGAAGAAAATGGAGTTGACAAAAAGATGAAAATTAAATTCAATGAAAAATACAACACCATATCATATTACACCGTTATGGTGTTTTCAATATGCGTTCTTATTGTGCTTCTGGCCTTCAGGTTTGATTCGTTTCTGGAAATAACGGGGCGGATATTCAAGGCTATTTCTCCTGTAATATGGGGATTCGTTATTGCATATATCATGCAGCCGCTTGTACGGACTATCGAACGGTTCTTAACCATCAGAGTGCTTAAAAAGAAAAAACACAGCAAATTCTGCAGGTCGGTAAGTATCTTCATTTCATCGGTTATTGGGTTTTCAGCTATAATAGCTCTCGTCGCAATGGCTGTACCTCAGATCGTGGAAAGTATTTCGACCTTGCTCAATAAGATGCCGGAATATCTGTATTCTCTGTACGTATCCACTCTCGATTTCCTTGAGAAAAATCCTGAGATAAACGAACAGGTGACCGACTGGTTCCAGCAGCAGTACGTTACGATATCTGATCACGTTCTCGGATGGATAACAGATATCAAGCCTACCTTTGAAAGATATTTCGTACTTATCAAGGACGGAGTATTCGGCTTACTTATGGGTATCAAGGATTTCCTTCTCGGATATATCGTTTCGATCTATCTGCTGTTCAGCAAGGAAAACTTTATCAGACAGGCAAAGAAATTCTTATACGCAGTTCTTCCGAAGCCGGCATACGATATAGTAATGGTCAAGGGCGCACACGCAAACACCATTTTCAGTAACTTCCTCGTTGGCAAGTCACTTGACTCATTTGTAATCGGAATGCTCTGTTTCATCGTAATGGTAATATTCCAGTTCGACAATGCAATGCTCATCAGTTTTATTGTCGGCGTAACAAACATGATCCCGTTCTTCGGACCGTTTATCGGTGCGATCCCGTCGATTATACTCGTACTTCTTACACAGCCGCATAAAACAATACCGTTTATTATAATAATTCTTGTCCTTCAGCAGTTTGACGGAAACATCCTCGGACCGAAGATCCTTGGAAACAAACTCAATCTTCCGACATTCTGGATCATGTTTTCCATCTTCTTCTTCGGAAATCTTTTCGGTTTCGGAGGCATGCTCGCAGGTGTTCCGGTATTCGCTGTAATCTATACGCTCACTAAGGAATTCGTTGACGAACGTATCAGAACAAAGAATCTGGAAATGCTGAAAAAGGGGATAACCGAAAGCGACAGGGAAATGCTTTCAGAACTTGAGGACGAAAATCAAGCTCAGTAAACAAACTAATAAAAGAACCCGGATATTCATGACCGAATGTCCGGGTTGTTTATTTAATGTAGTTTTAATATTATTGATATTTATGCTCCGCCGCTGGTGGCAGCGATACGTTTTCTTATTTTTTCTATGTCAGCTTTTATTTTATCGACCCATTCATCGTCCGGTCCGCCTATCTGGAAAACATTGAAACCGTAGGTCTTGCCGTTCTCGACTACGGAAATATCGTCATCTACATGAAGATCAATTCGGTATTTGCTCGGATATTTGGATGGCATACCTTCGGAATGTCCTGCCTGGACTTCACGTTCATGACGTGCTCCGTTTACAATACTGTCAAGTTTTATTCCGTAATATTTGAAAAGCCCCGTTATATATTTCTCAGAACGGAAGGAAGTAGTGTAGATCCAGAGTTCGATTTTCTGGTCACGTATGTAGTTTAAAAGTTCCACGGTTCCGGCACGTAGTCTGTCCTTGTAAATTATATTAAACGGGAACTTCGGTGCCGGTTCAGTCTTGAACTTCTGTTCTGAAACAAACAGGGTGTCATCAAGGTCAAAAGAAATTCGCATAGTTATTACCTCGAAAGATACTTTCAGTCAATGGGGGTTGATTGTTCTGTTATTCCGGAATAATTTACGGCTTATTGCCGTTTCATTAATTTAATTATAACTACATTTTACAACTTTATCAAGTAGAAAATTCTTGATAATTAATTGACTTAATGCTATTTCTGTGATAATATTAAGTGAATAAATCAACAGGAAGGTATGCGTATGAAGAGAATTGCAGATTTTATAGTTGAAAAAAGAGTGTTTTTAATTGTCGCAGTTTTGATCATTACTATAATAAGCGGTATACTTATACCGAA
>JBGUVZ010000634.1:0-2320 GCA_045220685.1 Oscillospiraceae bacterium
CTTTTCTTGACATTATCAATCCCCTGTGGTATAATATATCTTGTAAACAGTTTACAAATAAATTTTTTACAGGAGATTTTAATGGGAAACAAAACAATATCTATTGAAGAGTACGCAAAAATGCAGGCCACGATTAAGAAACTGCAGGAGGAAAATGAACATTTCATCATTAAACCATTCATCATTTCTAATCGTGCGGAGGTGAAGAATATGTTAATATTTGAAGAATTCAATGAAGAAAAGTACAAGAATCTTTACATCGAGGAAGGACGCGAAGAAGGGCGTGAAGAAAGAGGAGAAGAAATAGCAACTAATTTACTTCGTGCCGGTGGTTTATCTGCTTCATTTATAGCTAAGAACTGCATGCTTTCTGAAAGTGATGTACTTGATCTGGCTAAAAGATTAGGAGTTTCAGTTACTTAAATTCAATATGAAAATTACTACAAACGGAGAAAAAATTAATGAGCAAATCATCACACTTTGCTGTTATTGATACGGAAACAAACTGGCATGATGAAGTTATGTCCATTGGAATCGTTATTGCCGATTCGGTAAGTTTTAAACCAATAGGAGCAAAGTATTATTTACTTGATCCGGAATACCGTTCCGGCGGGATGTATTCAAATGTGCTTCAGGTGCAGGGACATACTGTTGATATGTGCGATTCACGGGAAGCTGTTATGGCAAATCTCGTTAAGGCTTTAAAGACTCTAAGTGTTAAAGGTATTTTCGCTTACAACGCAAAATTCGACTATGGTCATCTTCCGGAACTAAAAGGATTTCAGTGGTACGATATCATGAGGCTTGCGGCTTACAGGCAATATAATCACGCAATTCCCGAAAGTGCAGACTGCTGCATGACCGGAAGACTGAAAAGAGAATATGGCGTTGAACCGATCATGCGTATGCTTTCCGGAAAAAGGTCATACTGTGAAATACACAATGCTGTATGCGATGCTATCGATGAACTGGAACTTATGCGTCTGCTTAAGCATCCGCTTGATGTATATGAATGTGCGAAGATAAACTAATTTGAATATAAACAGCCGGTACTGATTTCAGTACCGGCTATTCTGGTTTTATAAAGATTATTTATGCAAACATAGCTTCAATGCTGCTCTTTGGTCTGTATCCGACTGCTGAGTTTACTACCTTTCCGTCCTTTACAAGAACCACCATCGGTATGCTTGAAACATTGAAGGCTGCTGCAAGTTCAGGCTGCTCGTCTACGTTTACCTTTCCTACTTTGATTTCCGGATGTTCTTCAGCGATCTGAGAGATGACCGGTGCAAGCATCTGGCATGGTCCGCACCATGATGCCCAGAGATCGATGAGTACAGGCTTATCTGATTTATTAACTACTTCATTAAAGTTCTGGCTTGTGATTGTGATTTCTGACATAAAGCATTCTCCTTGTCTGATAGTTTTATTGTGGTATGCAGCTCGCAAATAAGTTTACGGAACTGCAAATCATTACTGATGATCAATTACATTGAAAGCGATATCTTTTTTTCGTTCAATGTAATTTACTGTCCTTATTATACATGAAACTGATAACTTTTTCTGTGACTTCGTCACATATACGCTTTGTCATACATCACAATTATTATTAACTTAAATATATTTCTATGTGCAGTATATTGAATTTTATCTTATTTTACGTTATAATAGTGTTTATAGGACATGTTAGTGTAAATCCAAATAGTCTGGAGGAGAAAGAATGAAAATTCACAGAAAAATAGCTGCGATAACATCTGCGGCGCTGATGATGGCTTCAATCAGTTCGTTCAGTTCATCCGGTGCTTCTGATGATATCGTAAGAATAAAAAAGGCTGATCAGAGCGGTGAGATCATAAGCGGCGGATACTATACCATCTCCCCTGTTCTCAGTGAGAAATATGTTACCGCTCAGAGTGACGGAACTGCAAATCAGTGGGCTTCGCTTGCGGATGATTCGCAGAGATGGCAGATATTCAGCACTGGTGACGGTTACTGCCGAATCATGTCAGTAAAATATCCTGACAAGTCTCTGACAGTCGAAAACGCTGACAGCACAAACGGAAACAAGATAAAACTTGCAGAATACAGCGGTCAGAGTTCACAGCACTTTAAGCTCAACAAGACCGGCGACAGCTACTATATTACAGCTGAATGTTCCGGAAAAGCTGCGCTTGACGTTTACGGCCAGAGTTCAGAAAACGGTGCGATCATCGACCAGTGGGATTACTGGGGCGGTGCAAACCAGCGTTTCTATATCTCTCCTGCCGGAAGCGGACAGGTCACAGCTTTCGGCGATCTTAGCGGTGACGGAAAGACTGAT
>JBGUVZ010000635.1:0-4186 GCA_045220685.1 Oscillospiraceae bacterium
TGCACAAAACATAAGTCTAATAATTTTTTTTCAAAAATTTCTGTTACCTTAAAGGATTTTTTTACACTATAAGAACAGAGAGATAAAAAACATAAAGTTTTTCTCCGGCAGACATATAATATTCTATTTTCATAAAAGATAAAAACAACAAAGAAAAAAGAGAGAAAAGGCAGGTAGGAACTATGAAGAAGAATTTTAAAAAGACAGCAGCAGCGGCGGCGGCGCTGGTACTGGCATGCGGATGTGCTGTGGCTGGAATGTGTCATTCACCGGCGGTAAGTTTCGCTGAAACCAGCAATGCAAAGTATACCGGTTTAGTAGAACAAAAAAATCAACTGGCGATTTTTGCGGGCGGAAGCGAATGGTACAGCGTAATGACCAGTGTAAAGTCAGATGACAAACCGGATACGTTTGTTGTACCGGCTTATTACAGATACAGCGAGCCTATCGATCCGTTTGACAAAAACAGAGAGTTAGCAAAAAACATACTGGCTCTGGGATATAAGTCTGTAGATCTCACCGGATCACGTCATGTAATAGTTTCAGATGGTATTTACGAGATACAGAGCATTGCGTTTAATAATACTGATGATCTGAAAACTGTTACACTGAGTGATACTGTAGAAGTGATAGAAGACCTGGAACTTGACAAAGATACCGTATTCAGAGGACACCGCGGTGCCTATGCGGAAAGATATGCAGTTAATTCCGGATACACTTATGAATTTATCGGCGATATAAACGGTGACGGAAATATCAATTCAGCTGATATTCTCGTAATGTCGCAGTACTTTAACGGAGTATGTGAATTAGATGAGGATGAAGCAGCAAGAGCGGATGAAAACTTCGATACCAAGATAAGTATTGCCGATTACATTTTCTTAAAAAATGAAATTACAGAACCGAGAGCATCTGCCTTCGGAGCTTCATTCGATGGTGCGCTTGCTGCTCCGGATCTTAAGAATATTAAAAGAATAAACGAAAATAAGGATACAGACGGTTACATGAAATTTGCTTCCGTTTCAGCAGGAAAGGTACTGGCTGAAACAGAAGATGAAAAAGGTGCGGAAAATCCGGTATATTCGCCGTTAAGTTATTACATGGCTCTTTCCATGGCTGCTGAATGTTCATCAGGCAATACCAGAGACGAGATAGTAAATGTACTTGGATCGGAAGATATCGAAGCTGTACGTAAGGAAAATGATTCTCTTTACCGTACAATAAATTTTGATGATTTTTCAGCTTACTGTGTTCTTTCAAATTCACTCTGGTTAAATAACAAGTGGGAGTTTGAACAGGATACCCTTGATCTTATCGCGAAGGATTATTATGCAGTTTCATTTGCAAAGGATTTTGCAGATGAGAAAACTCCGGGAGAGATCTCAGAATGGATATTTAAAAATACAAGTGAAAAGATAAAACCGGAAATAAAACTCAAACCGGATTCAGAGATCGTGAAGATACTCAATACCATTACTTTCAAAGAGACCTGGAAAGATTCATTCAATAATACTGAAAAGGATGTCTTCCATAAAGCGGACGGCAGTGATGAGACATGTGAATTCATGAAAACTTTTGACACCGGAGAAGTAGGATTTGCGGATAAATTCATGGTTTATGCCAAGGATCTTAATGAAGGATATAAAATGTACTTTGTTCTTCCGGATGAAGGAGTCAAAGTAAAGGATATAGTTTCTGACAGTACAGTGATGGCAGATATATATGCTCATAAACTTGACTATAAAGATTGTAATATTCAGCTTTCAGTACCTGAGTTTGAGATCGCATCAAAGTTTGACCTTATAGAAGCAACAAAACAGATGGGGGTTATAGATGCTTTCGATGACACCAAAGCTGATTTCAATGCAATAGTTGATTACAGTAAAAATGGTATCAAAAAGGCTGCAATAACAGCAATTGACCATGAAACAAAGCTTAAGGTAGATGAAAAGGGCTGCGAAGGTGTAGCATATACTCTTATAACAATAGCAACAACTGCACCGGCACCTCCGGACAGAAACGTTAATTTCAAACTTGACAGACCTTTCTTCTACTATATTGCCGACAGAAATGACATACCGGTATTTGCAGGTATTATAGACAATCCGAATGAAGAGCAGGAATAATTATACTGATTTATTTATAAATCAGCGTTTATAAGTAAAGGACAGCCTCTGATGAGCGTAATACGTTTGTCAGAGGCTTTTCTGCGTCAAAAAATTCATGCCATTTATCCGATAATCACCTTGCAAAATAATAATTTTTCGGATATAATATAGAATATCTATTAAAATAAACCGACCGGAAAAAATTTTTTTGAAAAACGCGGAGATATTTGAGTATCTCGTGTGTATAATATACAGAAGCAGAAAGCAGGGGGATGTCCCATGGGCAACGATGCGGAACGCTATCGCCGTTATCTTGACGGGGACGATGACGGTCTCAGAGAGATAATCGATATTTACTATAACGGGCTGACGCTCTATATAAACGGTATTGTAAAGGATCTGTCGGCGACGGAGGATATACTTGAAGATACCTTTGTAAAACTTGCTGTGAAGAAATATATATTCAAAGATGACGGCAAAGCAGGTTTTAAAACGTGGCTATATACTATAGCGAGGAATCTGGCATACAATTATCTTAAAAGATACAGGTCAAGGATCTCAGATATTCCAATCGATGAATACGATGAGCCGATCCTGTTATCTGACGGGACTGATGTGGAAAAGGAATTCCTTAAGAACGAGCAGAAAATTGAACTGCGCCGAGCGATGAAAAAACTGAAACCGGATCACTATCAGGTGCTGTATCTTGCATATTTTGAAGATATGGATATCGAGAATACGGCAAGAATAATGGGCAAAAACAAAAGACAGATAACCAATTTGCTTTACAAGGCTAAAAACTCATTGAAATCCATAATGGAGAAGGCAGGTTTTCAGTATGAGGACATCTAAAGAAATGGCAGACTCCGTACTGAAAGTGCGGGATGCATACGAAGAAGAAAACAGAAAACGAAAAATAAAAATGAAAAATACTGCCGGAATCGCTGCGGTTGCCTGCTCATTCTGTATCATGGCGGGTGTGCTGCTGTTCTTTAAAACAAAAACTCCGGATGATCCGGGAATGCCTGTTGCGGAGGTCACAGTTACGGAAACGGAGCCGGTAACACAGAATGCTCCTGCCTCTGCATCAACAGCAGAGTATGTGGTAAAAGAAGAACAGGCGGTGACTGTCGGAGAGACAGCTGTTACAGAAGTAGAAGTATCGGAAGTCTCTTCTGATGTTTCTGCCGTAACTGATACGGAAAAAACAGATAAAACGGAAAAGACAGAAAAGACAGAGCAGACTGAAAAAAAAGCAGAAACTGCAAAGCAGAACAGTTCGAATAATTCATCAGAACAGGGAAAGAAAAATGACAGCGCATCGGTAACGGAAAAAGTCATCGAAACCAATAAACCGGAAGCGCAGCAGACAAAACCGGCTGTGACTGAAAAGAAACCGGAACTGGTAACGGAAGCAAAAAAGGAAGCGGTTACTGAAATGATAGTTACCCGTCCTGTAAAGACTGAAGAAGTTAAAAAGGATGATGAATTCAGTTCAGAAGAAGCACCTGAAAAGAAGTCAGATGCTTCGGCGGAAATTTCAAAGGAAACACCGATGCCGATGGCTACAGTTCGTCCTTCACAGAGCAGTCAGAAAATTACTGAATCTGCCGCTTCTGTTCAGCCGAGTATGAGACCGGTGGCAGAAGCTCCGGAAGAACCTTGTTCTCCTGCTGAATCTCCTGTTGAAGAAGCGGTAAAAGTAAAGGAACCGGAATCTGCATCTGTTCCATCTGCCGAGGCTACCATCATAACAGACAGAAACATTCAGGCGAGTTTCGATGAAGTTATTGATTACACGGTAGCAAACAATACAGACTGCTATCTCTACTACAAGGACAACGATCAGATCTTAGTAATACTCTGCCGCAATGACGAGGACGTTCAGAAGATAAATGATCTTATATCGGAAAAAGGATTTGATCCGTCAAAATTCGAATGCAGGATCAACGACATAGTCATCGATCTTCCGGCACAGAAGACAGATGACATGGAAAAGCAGAGAAAACTTATCAGCCGGTTTATGACGCAGAATAATATTTACGGCTATGCGAAGATAGCGGAATATGAAGGCGAAG
>JBGUVZ010000636.1:0-5239 GCA_045220685.1 Oscillospiraceae bacterium
ATAGGTGATAATGCGTTTTACGGATGTGAAGAACTGACAATTCATTGCAGTGAAGATTCGTTTGCCCGCAGGTTTGCTGAAGAAAATGGAATAAAGAATTCTGAAAATGAAAATATAGTGTACGGAGACGTTAATGCAGACGGTGTTCTTAATACTGCAGATTTTACTGATATTATCAGAATTATGATAAGTCAGTCTGAGAACATTAAGCTTGCTGATATAAACAGGGATGGAACAGTAGATGTATCTGATATTTTAGTACTTAAGAAAATTCTTGCAAAGTAAAACAGTTTTACGTTCATAAAAAAGGTGACAGCGGTTCCGTTTCGGAACCGCTGTTATAATTTTATCCCCTCGGAACGAGGGGGTAACTCATTTTCAGAACGCCTCTTTAATACCAGTAACAACACCTTCTCTGTGATCACAAGCCGAACCGTTCCAGAAGGCTGTAAATCCCGTCTTCGGACAGCACGCCGCGTTTGAGATCTTTCGGAAGGAGTCCTGCCTCGTCAGCGGTAAAGTCTCTTTTCCATGCGGAGCTTTCGTAGTAATCCGAAAGCTGTTTCAGCATTTCCTCAGAGCCGGATTCAGCCTGTTTCATTATATTTTCGTAGTGAGTGATACGTTTTATCTGTTCTTTTACGGCTTCAGGAGTAGTAGGGAGTATCTTTTCGAAGGAAAACATTTCGAAAAGTTCTCCTTCCTCATCATCCGGAGCACAGTGATGTTCGTTAAAGTATTCGACTATGTGGAAGCCGCAGCGATTTACGTAGAAATGGATGTTCCGCTTCTCAAAATACGGAGTTACTGTGGTCCATACCGTTACCTCCGGGTGCATTTCCTCTATCGCACACCATGCGGCATAACCGATACCTTTACTGTGTACTGCCGGCGATACGAACAGCAGTTCAAGATCACCCTGGTCGTATTCAGTTTTGATGACAACACCGCCGACGGGTTTTCCGTTCTGAACGATCCGGTATGCTGTGCCGTCATCAATTGAGTCTGAGATAGTGTCGTGTGAAATTATTTCACCGTCTTCTTCAAAGTGATCATCGCGTACTCCGAATTCTTCGAGAGCACCGTAATTGAATGCTTCCTGATTATCTTTTATAAACTGCTCGCGGTCGGAATCTTCGAGCGGAAGTAATTGTATTTCTGTCATTTCATCATATCCTTTTTCAGTATTATTCTGTCCATCCCATTTCAGCTGCTACGTATTCCTTAAAGCGAAACAGTGTGTAAAGAGGAACACTCCATACATGTGTTTTTCCGTCGGTATTATCACCGACATTCTTTAAAGATGTTTTAACAGCCATTTTAGGTTCAAAACGATTGCAGAATAAATGAAGACTTTTGGCTTTGGTGTTGTCAGCGGATTTTACTTCTATCGGAATAAGTACGCCTTCGTAGTCGGTTATAAAATCAATTTCCGCATCTGCCTTGGTCCGCCAGAACCAGCTATCGATACTCATGCATTTAAGCTGGGTTAATACATAGTTTTCAGTAAGGGCGCCTTTAAAGTGTATGAAGGATGAATCACCTTCAAGAATAGTCCTGTAATTTACACCGGATTTTCTTCTAAGCAGTCCTGTGTCGGTCATATAAACTTTGAAATAGGTATGATCCGCCATGCCGGACAAAGGAATCTCAGGTACCGGAACCAAATTGAGCTTATATGCGATACCTGCGTTGACGAGCCAGGTTAGCGCATCTTCAAGATCTTTTGCACGGGCGCCGGATTTTATATGTGAGAAAATGAATTTGTTATTGTCGCGTGCTATCTGAGAAGGAATAGCATCCCAGATAAGACGTATTTTCGTTGCAGTGTCCGGAGTCGTATATTTTCCGAAATCGTCAGCATAGTCCCGAAGTATTCTGTCCTGAACAGCTTCAACGTCTTTGAAGCTGTGAGTATCAATCCACGTCTGAACTGCTTCAGGCATACCGCCGATTATGTAATAATTCTTTAGATATTTTTCCATTGCTGCGGTATATAATTCCGGAATTTCGCGTTCCAAAGATAGTTTTCTGATTCCGTTAATAAATTTTTCACCGCCGTCTGCTATTACAAATTCCTCAAAACTCATAGGGTACATTTCGAGACGGTCAACTTTACCTACCGGAAAACTGATACCTTCGGAACGAAGGGCAACACCGAGCAGTGAACCTGCTGCGATCAGATGGAGTTCAGGCATTTCTTCACAGAAATATTTGAGAGACTGAATAGCCTTCGGGCAGGCCTGTATTTCGTCGAATATAACCAGAGTCTGACCAGGAGTTATCTTTTGGATGCTTATAGTACTTCCGAGTTCATCCAGTATGCGTTCAGTATTCAGGTCGTAATTGAAAATCGATTTCAAGGCTTCATTACCGTCAAAATTGAAATAGGCACATTCGGAGAATTCTCTGTTACCGAATTCGCGAATCAGGTAGGTTTTACCGCACTGACGGACGCCGGTCACCAGCAGTGGTTTTCGATTTTTTTTGTGTTTCCACTGTACGAGCTTTTCTATATTCATTCGTTCCATATGATCACCTCTGCTTTTATAATAACATTTTTTTATTGGAATGTCTACATGCAATTGCGTTTTTCGACCGAATAATGTTCTGACAACTGCATTTTTCGACCGAATAATGTTCTTACAACTGCGTTTTTCGACCGAATAATGTTTTTAAGCAGAAAAAGAAAAACAGACCGGTATATCTGTACACGCGTAAATACGTAGTTTCAGATATACCGGTCTGTTTTAAGTATTTAAAAGGTGAAAATTGTTGGCTGATTGATATCAGGTCGCCGGTACAGCGTCAGGACCGGTGCCTTTTCTTAAGTTCTGGCTTAGCTGTTCGAATGTTATGCCGTATTTATGTGCGATCTCACGGGCATAGCTCTGGCCGTCAGGCTTTTTCTGAACCATTTTGTAGGAACGTTTTCCGTTCTCGTTTTCCATTACAAGACTGTCAGCACCGCAGACTGCTTCAGGCATCTTTCCGAAGTCTTCAGCGTGTTCGGCGAGTTCGTGCATGTGGGTGTTGAAGAAAGCACGGGTTCCGAGACAGCAGAGATATTTGATAACATCTTCTGCGATGTACAGGGATTCGGTGTGACTGGTCGTTGCAAATGACTCGTTGAAAAGGATCAGGCTGTTGCTGTCGGCAGTCTTGCAAATCTCATTGAAACGTGCAGATTCTTCACCGAGACGGCCGAGAGAAACGGTTCTCTCTTCTTCAACAGGGAAGTGAGAGTAGATACCGCTGCACGGACGTAATTTTGCGGCTGAAGCTGGAGTGAAAACGCCGACCTGATACATGATGAACGCAAGTCCGAGCGCCTGTGTGATAATAGTTTTGCCGCCGCGGTTCGGACCAGTGAGGATATGGATGTTTCGTTCCTTTGTAAAGCTTAGGTCGTTGCAGATGATATCTTCCTTTACCATGCCCTTAACACGGCAGATGGCAAGCTTTATGTTGTAAAGATTGGTAAATACAGAGTCACCGCCGGATGTTTCTGCAGTGCAGGCAGGAAGGCCAATCTCCTTTATACGTTTTTCAAGTTCGATAAATCTGGTGTAGAAAAGAAATTCATCAGTAAGATCGACAAGCACCTTTCCGCTCAGATCAGCGTATTTGTCTATGATCTTCTTAACTTTTGCAGTAGTGGACGGAAGCATTCTGGTGATGATGTTGTTTAAATTGCTCATCAGCACATTGTTTCCTCCGGTGGTGGTGCCTGTCACTCCTAATTCGAGTGTCTCATATGCATTTCTGTGGGTGGTCATTTTAAACTGTAAAGTTTCATTGTCGTCATTGAGCTTGTCGGATTTGTGGAACTTTACGAAGTTTTTGAGAACGCTTTCCTCAGTGAAGTAGAAGCTGTTTATCGAAACCAGACCGGATTCGATAACGTTGAAACCGGAATCAAGATTAACGCCGAGGGTAACGCTTCTGACACCGTCGATGTCTCTGAGGGCATATCCTATGTCTTTTCCGAGTTCTTCGAATCCGCTTCCTTCGCATATACCGGCTACATAGTCACGAAGCTTTTTCAGACCTTCCGATTTGAAGTCATGACCTGAGATAAGATTGTTTATCTTTGTAAGGGCATAGGCATATGAGCGCAGCGCAGTGAGACGCGCTACCAGAACCATAAGCTCGCCGCTCTTTTTTATGTAATGATCCGGCATTCTGGCGCGCAGCCAGGAGAAAATATCGTGGAGATTTCTGCACAGTTCAGGCTCGCTGCTCAGTTCACGGTAGATGTCATTACGATATGCGATCGTTTCCGGATTTGTCGGAATGTGAGTGAGGACATCAGTGATGATCCTGTTTTCGGCAGGGCTGTGGCTGATGCTGTCCGCAAGAAATTCGATCGACAGATCACAGCGGGTGTTCGGACTGATCTCGAAAAATGTTTCATTCGGATCAGGTACCAGCAGACTGAACTGCTTAAGTTCGGATGCTTTTGTGTCTTTCATGATTTTTCCTCCTTAAGGGTTTCAACTGTACAAATACAATCCCCGAACGGTCCCTGTTTTTATTATACATCAACTAAAATAAAAAGTAAATGTATAATTCTTTTATTTATTGCGATAATTTTACGAAACTTTCAATAAGTGCGGTTTGAATGGGCTTTATACATAAATATCCTTTATTCGTTATATGCTATATGTCGATTAGTGTAAAATTTTTAGCTATCTTTGTGTAAAATGTGCATTGAAATCTTTCCGTGAAAAACAGATAATAATATTATGGTATTTGTAAAAAGAGAAAACACATTTGACGCGGCGGAACTGTTTTGTACATTACGCATGTGTATAAGGAGGAAGAATTTTTATGAAGAAAATGATCGCAGTTATGAGCGGACTTGCTATGATGATGACTGTTGCATCGACAGTTTATGCGGACTTCGGTTTTGCAACTGAACCAGATGAAGTGGCTGCTGTTGTTCAGGCATATATCGATGAGAAATTACCTGGCAAGGCGGTTATTGAGATATCAGATGCAGGGGAAGTTGTGGTAAAGATAGGCAAAACTTCGTTTCTTAATCCGAATCAGCAGGTGAATATTCTTACGGAAAACTTAAGAAGTTATCTGATTTCAAATGACGCCGACTATTCGATCGTCAGAGTTGTCTATGATGAGGAAGCAACACAGCCGGCAGAACCGACTGAGCCGACGGAACCAGAGAAGCCGACAGAGCCGACTGAGCCTACGGAACCGGAGAAACCGGCAGAGCCGA
>JBGUVZ010000637.1:0-3620 GCA_045220685.1 Oscillospiraceae bacterium
AGTAAATACAATATCTGCCTGTAACTAACAAACCGGAAGCGTCCGAAGGATGCTCCCGGTTTTTCTATAGCAGTAGTCGACCCACAAGGGGCGGACACTACCGAGGCATGCCGAAGGCATACCGATTATTCTTACGCTTCTTCAATTATGCAGCTGTGATGCTTATAATTCGGATCAGTGTTTGGAATATCCTTATCGTAATTAATACCAACCAGAAGGATATTTCCCTTATAATGCTCCAGTCTGTCCGGATAATCTCTTTGTTTTATCTGTTCCACAGCACCATCTGCATCCTTATTGTATTTCAGTTCTATCACAAGTGCTGGTTTATCTGCATACTCAGGTGTAGGAAGAAGAACGAGATCAGCATAACCTTTTCCGGTATCTGCTTCCGGAAGTATTGTGTAGTATTTCTGTGCCGCATAATAAGCAAATCTTATTGCATAGCTAAGTGCCGCTTCATCGTTGTAGGTCTTATTATCAGCCTTGTTATGCGCCTTCTCAATAAGTTCTGCCACTTTTTCTGCATCTCTGTTCCAGGTAGCTTTCAGCAGTTCCTGAGAGATACGGAAAGATTCGAAAGTATCGATCCATTCACTGGATCTCGTGGAGGTTCTGAACTCATCAAGTATCTCTTTATTCGGTATAAACACTTCACTCGTTTCATCATCGTAACCTAAATACCCCAGATGAACAAGAAGCGATAATACATCATCCCTGCATGTAAATGTGGTCATATCATTCTGATAGCCTGATGTATCAACATGAAGCTTTCCGCCGTTCATAAGCAGAGCAACTGATTCTTTCAATCCGTCATAATCCATACGGATATACTCTGCAAGTGCTTCGTAGGTTTCAGTTTTGTTCCAGTAGTTTTGAATTTTTCCGGTTCTGACTGCATTTACGACTGAAAGCGGACAATATAAGTCATATCGTTTGGCTTCAGGTGCTTTTCCTGTTTCTTTCTGGCTGCTGTGATCAGGATCCGGCGGAATAATATCGCTGACATTATAGCCGTCATACCAGTCTTTTATGCTTTCAAAATCTCTTCCGTACTGTCTGATTAATTCCAATGCCTCTTCAGTAATGAACCCTGTATACGGCGCCAGCTGCATCGGATTCATCATAGAATACTCATCAAACATGTTAAGTGCTGAATGTCTTCCGTACTTCTTTATCGGCAGGATTCCGGTCATATACGCAAGTGCGATATACGGCCTGTCCTTGAGCAGATTGCGAAGATAATCAAGATACTTCTTCTGACCTTCGGTGTCTTTCTTCCAGGTGCGAAAAACCGCATCCCATTCATCAATCACGATTACAAACTGACGTCCGGTTTTTCCGTATATTTTATTCAGGACATTACGCAGAGTTATTCTGGATTCGAAATTTACATCAGAGAAAGCATCTATCAGTTCTTCAACAACTTCTTCAGTCAAATAATTCAGCATATCCTGCACTGAATCACAGTCGTCCATGAAGTCGGTCATCACCAGTCTGATAACGTCAAACTTGCCAAGCATACCGTCCCATGGAATTTCGTTTCCGCCTGTTCTGACCGGTGCAGTTTTCGCTATTTTTCTTTCTGAAAACAGATCTCTGCTGTTCGCTTCCCGGCTATAATATGAACAGATCATATCAGCTGCCATTGTTTTGCCAAATCTTCTCGGACGTGATACGCTTACAAAGCGCTGCTGGGTATTTACTACAGAATTCAGATACTGTATCATTTCCGTTTTATCAACAAATATTTCTGAATTAACAGCCATTTCATAGCTTTGTTTTCCCGGATTCAGATATGTTCCCATGACGTTCCTCCTTTATCAGGTTACTTCTCATCAATTATTATATCACATTAACGGCCATATGTCGATATTTCTTCATAAAACAACAAACCGGAAGCGTCCGAAGGATGCTCCCGGTTTTTCTATAGCATGCCGAAGGCATACCTTAGCCGCCGTAGCGGGCTTTTCTTTTTCTCTTTTTATTTGACTGTATCACGCCGTAGCCTGCACCGCCGCATACTAAAAGCGCACCGGCTGTTCTCACCCATGGTGAACGGAGTGCCACCTTGAGGAGACTTGTGGAGATGAGGATGTTGTCGATTACCATGTTTGTCTCGTTGCCTGCAACGTCTGTAAGGTTAATCTTTACGGACTGCGGTTCGTCGGAGCTCAGCATGGTGAAACTGTACTTCGTACTTCCCTTTGTGTACGCCTCTTCAGCATGTTCGCCGTTTACGTAGACGTCAAGGGTGTTCAGAAGGATGTTATCCTCGCATACGAGATCAACCCTTACCTTGTCGGCACGCATCGAGCAGCCGTTTTCTATGTTCAGCGGGATGCATTTAGGTGGCGTGCCGTCAACGCCGAACTTGAATTCAGCCTTCTTGCCTTCGATGGAGTTGGCATTCTGGTTTCCGGCTGCGTCTTCCGTCATTACAACAACGTGATACGCCGCATCGTCGTGGAAGTTTGACGCCTTGATGTCGTAGCAGTACTCACACCAGCTTCCGTCACCGCCGGTGACATCCACCGTGTAGTCTGAGTCCTTTTCAAGCACCTTCGGGTTACCGTCTCTCATGACCGTTACCATGGTCTTTTCCATGTCAAGCGGGTCAACGTTTATCTCGTGGAGGATAATATCCACCGGCTCCTTTATGTACTTTCCGGCAACTGAAAGGGATGCTTCGTCGAAATAGTAGTTCGAACCGAATCTGTTTACAGAGAATGTGATGGTCTCCTCAGTAACGTTTCCGGCAGCATCAGTCGCTGTGACTGTTGCTGTGTAGATATCATCGATACTCTGTTCTTCAGGGAAATCTGCGAAAGCAAAATGATATCCGCCATCTTCTGAAGTCATGATGCCTGCACTTCCTGAAAGATCACCACGCTTTGAACCACTGAAAGATACCGTAATGTTTTCTTCTTCAATATTCTCATCAAGGATAAATGCGTCCAGACTTACCTCGCCGCTGTTGGCAGACTTGTTGCCTGCGCCTTCAAAACGAACTTCCGGAGCAGTCGCATCCACAGTGAAGTCATCGGAATATCCTTCAAAAGTATTTCCCGCAGCGTCCATGCCTTCAATGCTTACAGTGTAGTCGCCGTCATCTGCAAATTCAAGCACTGCAGTGTGAACGTCGCCGGATGAAGTGAATGATGCAGCAGGGAATCCTTCAGAGCTGCCGTTTTTAGTTCCGTTTATCTTTATTCTTGAAGTGTCAAAGTTGTGTTCGGTAATGGTTACTGTGAGCTTTCTCGTGCCGTTATAGTATCTGCCGTTTACGCATTCAGCACCGGATGAGCTTACTTCCATCACAGGAGCTGTTCTGTCGATTACGAAATTCTCGGAAGTATAAGCCTCGGACTTGTTGTCGCACATATCGGTGCCTTCAGCTTTAAGAGTGTAGGAACCGTCACCTGAGAATGTCACCGGCATACGGTAAACTGCACTGTCTGTGCCTTCAGAACCGGATGCCAGAGCCCAGTTACCGAAGCTTACTCCGCTTTCGTTGCCCTCGGCTGTAACGCTTATCCTTTCAGGATCGAAGTTTCGTTCAGTTACGTTTACAAAGGCTGTTCTTTCCGTGCTGTAGATACCGGAATCCGCATCTGCAT
>JBGUVZ010000638.1:0-5695 GCA_045220685.1 Oscillospiraceae bacterium
AAGGATAAGCGGTCCTAATTATGTTGACAAGACAATGCTTATCGAACTAGTAAACCAAAGGATACCAGGCGAAAAATATCTTATCTGCGTAAGCAGACCGAGAAGATTTGGAAAATCATATGCTGCAAAAATGCTGACGGCATACTATGACTGTTCGTGTGATTCCCATAGTCTTTTCGATAACAGAAAAATCGCAGAATGTGATGATTATACAGAGCATCTGAATAAATACAACGTGATAAGCCTTGACATTACCAGTTTTATTTCAGAAGCTCAGAGTCAAGGAATTCCTTTGAAAGATATACCTAAGATGATCTGTGAAGCTCTTCATGATGAACTGTTCGCTCTTGATCCTGATTTTAAGCCTGGAAAAACAATTAATGAAGAGTTAATGTATTTTGTGGACAAGCCGGATGGAAAGCAGTGGGTATTCATAATAGACGAATGGGACGCGATGATCCGTGAGGCTAAGGATGATCCAAAGGCACAGAAAGCATATCTTAATCTTCTTCGTGGATGGTTTAAAAATAACAGTTTTACAGACAAGTGTGTTGCTGCGGCATATATGACAGGTATTCTTCCAATTAAGAAAGATGGCTCACAGTCTGCAATGTCAGATTTTATGGAGTTTTCAATTCTGCAGCCGGAAGAATTTGCAGGAGTAACAGGATTTACAGAAGCTGAAGTCAGAGAATTATGTGTAAAACACAATGCTTCATTTGATGATCTCAAGGCATGGTATGACGGCTATAGCTTTCCGGAGTGCGGAGAGATCTATAATCCTTATTCGGTCATGTGTGCGATCAAGAAAAAGAAATGTCAGTCATACTGGAAAAAAACCACGGCAGCTGAATCCCTGTTTACATATATCAATATGGATTTTGACGGAATACAGGAGATCATCACTCGTCTTATATCAGGAGAAGAGATCGAAGTAAGAACCGATGATTTCCAGAATGATTTTGAACAGTTTTCATCCAGAGACGATGTGCTTACGCTACTTGTGCATCTGGGATATCTTGCGTATAATGAAGATGACAAAACTGTTCGTATTCCGAATGAAGAAATACGAAGCGAATACTACAGTATTCTGAACAGTAACAAGGTAAACAGCAAATGGATAAAACTGATCGACAGATCAAAAAAGCTTCTTGCAGATACAATTGGATGTGATTCTGAATCTGTTGCCAAAGCGATAAAATCTGTTCGTGAAACTGAATATGCACCGACGTTTTATAACAACGAGCAGGCTCTCCGGTATGTCATCAAGTTTGCATATGTGGCTGCGATAGACCAGTATATGAAGGTTGAGGAACTGCCGTCCGGACACGGAATCGCTGACGTAGTGTACATTCCAAAAAGAAATTCACCGCTTCCGCTTCTTCTGATCGAACTGAAATGGAACGAGTCTGCCGGTGGAGCGATAGAGCAGATAAAGAATAAAGATTATCCGGCTGTACTTAAGAATTACGGCGGTGATGTTATCATTGCTGGTATCAGCTATAATAATAAAACCAATGAACATAGCTGTATGATTGAAAGAATGTATTTTGAAACTGAACAGTAAAGGTACTGCACCCCTGCAGAAATATAAAATTTCATATAACACCAAACCGGGAGCACCCAATGTGGATGCTCCCGGTTTTCGGTATTTTTGCAAGGAGAAGAGAATCGATTTTATATTATGATGAAAAAAGCATTATTAATGAAATTATTTTTCTTTGCCGAGCCAGTCGATCACTTTGGAAACGTACTGTCTGAGATGTGCGAGGTCGGCGAGGTTGAGTTCTCCGTCACCTGTTACGTCGGAAGCGAGTTCCTGTGCCCTGGTGAAAGGTGTTTTGTCAACGAAGTGGATCGAGAGAATCGAAAGGTCTGTGATGTCTACAACACCATTGTCATCGAGGTCGCCGAATGTGAATTCAGGTATCGGTTCTTCGCTTGCCGGTGTCTGTGTAGGTACCGGATCAGTTACGACTGGTGAAGGAGATGGTGAAACTGCCTCTGTCGGAACTGGTGACGGTGTTACTTCTTCTGTAGGAACCGGTGATGGTGAAACCTCTTCAGTCGGAACCGGTGAAGGTTCGCTTGTTGGTACTACTGAAGGAGTTATAACAGGTGCTGCTGCATCGCTCTTTGCGAAATGAGCACCGAGTGCTGCGTATTTGCTGCCGGAAGCAGTTTCGTAAAGTCCGCCTGTGTAGATAGATCCGTCTGCATTTCTGAATGCCTTGTGGAAATCTGTTCCCTGTGCAGGAGCCTTTTCATACTTTATAAATTCTGAAGATCCCGGAGCAGCTGAAAGCTTTGTGCCGATCTTCTGACCGTTTGTAACATTAGTCTTTGATCCTACCTCCCAGTATGAACCGTTATAGTAGATGCCGTTTTCAAGTGTGCCCACAAACTTGTCGCTTGCCGCGCCGCCAGGAAGTTTGCTGTCAGCGATCTTTACATTGCCGTCGTAAACTGAGATAACGTTCTTGAAATCGCATCCGTCATCTGTGCAGCGGTAGAGTGAGAAGTTCGGCTTGCCCTTGCCTTCAAGGTTGTTGTTGAATGAAGTGCAGTTTGTGAGGCTTTCGAGCTTCGGATTGTTGTTGTCGGTGAATCCGCAGTGGAGGTTTTCAAATGCGAGGCAGTTGATAACCTTGTGAGCTGAGCCGACACCTGCGCCGCCGAGCTTGAAGCCGTTACCGTCGCAGTCGCCGTAACCTTCGCCGAATTCAGTAAATCCGTTTCTGAAAGATATGCTGTTCTTTATGGTAACCACACCGATAGGACCTGTTGCTTCCTTTGCGTAGAGATCCCATCCGTCGTCGGAGTTGTTGTATGCGATACATCCGTCAAATACGTTACCCTGACCACATGTGAGCTTTGCAGCAAATCCGTCTGCATTTTCCATTGTGGCATCGTCACAGTTGTTCTTTGAAGTACAGTTGAGAACAAGATTGTTTGACGGCCATTTATCTATAGTATCAGCGCTTGAATCAAGACGTGAGATCTGGAGACCTGTATCCTGGTTGTCGTTGAATACCATCATTTCGATCTTGTTGTTGTTTCCGCAGAGGAGCATACCGTTGTCGCCGGCTTTTGTGATCTCGAAGCCGTAGAAGTGCCAGTATGAACCTGCAAGGATGAATCCGCGGTTGGCATCGCCTGTTCCCTGTGCAGTGAAGTCACATACAACCTTTGCGCCAGGATAAGCAGCGATAGTCTTCATCGCATCAGCTGTACCGCAGTTGTCCTTTGCTATCGTTACAGTCTTGTCAAACTTGTATGTACCTTCGAGGAGATAGATAACTCCGCCTGCAGGAACTGATGTGATGGCAGATGTCAGAGCTGCCGGGTTTTCCATTGACTTTCCGTCGCCGTTTCCGTTTGGTGAGCAGTAGATAACGTTCGCACCAACTACAGGCTGTGTTGTAGGCTGAACAGTTGGCTGAACTGTAGGTTCAACTGAAGGTGATGGTGACGGTGAAGGTGAGTTTTCAGTTGTTGGCTGTACAGTAGGCTGTGTTGTAGGCTGTACTGTAGGTGCCGGAGTATTGTCTTCCTTAAATCCGCTGCCTGCTGCCATGAGTGATGACTTATATCCAGTAAGAGCCGACTTGAGGCCTGTATTTACCGCATAGCTTGCGTCATCAACGGAATTGTCGAACTTCCACTTGAAATCGCCGCCGTCAACTCGTCCTGCCTTTGCAGTTACTACAGAAGGAACATCTTCTGCCTTGTCGGCGCTGTATTTATACATAACTGAAGATGTATCAAAGTTGTTATATCCTGTGCCGCCCTGAAGTGTCTTTACGCTAGCAGGAACTGCGTCCTTTGCGTTTGATACTTCATAAGCATCGAAGCTTGAATTGTTCTGCTGATATGTGATATATCCTGAACCATCCTTAATAACGTTGCCGCAGGCCTTGATGATACCGCCGTCTTCGCCTGAGAATGTGCCTTCGCCCTTAGCGTCTGTTCCCTGCATTGAGCTGAGCATCGGATATTTACATGCTCTGAAGTAGTTGTTTTCAACGAAAGCGGATGCTCCCATTGTAACACCTACACCGTACTTCGCATTGCCGTCGAAGTAGTTGTTGTAGATGTGAACTGAGCATGTTCTGATTCTCGGATGACGTGAATCTGAGTGATCGTACCAGTTGTGGTGGTATGTGATATAGTTCTCAGTTGTTTCGCTCTTCATACCCTGGAGATTGCACTTTCCGTTGTCCCAGAAGTGATTGTATGAATGAGTTACATAAGTTGATGTCTTTGTATCGAGAGCGCCGTCGCCCTTTGCCTGGTCAGCGTCCGAACCTGCATCGCCGTAGAAGAAGTCGCAGTTGTGTACCCAGATATGGTTGTTGGCCTGCTGAAGTCCGCAGTCGTCGCCTTCGGAGCTGTTGCAGTTCATGAAACCTATATTTCTTACTTCCACGTTCACACAGTTCTTCATAACAAGTCCGAAGCCGTTGAAAACTGCGTCGTTTCCTATACCTTCGATTGTGAGACCAGCCTTTACTGTATCGACCATAAGGTCGCCCTTAGGCATATCTGCCGGATCAGTTATGTTACCGATAACTCTTACGCAGAGAGGTCTTGATTCCTTGCCCTTCTTGTAGGCAGTGATTATGTTCTGGATGCCTGTCACTTCAGCAGCACCCTTGCCTGTTGAATCGACGCTTGCCTTAACGCTGTCCTTTGTAGCTTCCGTTACATATACTACAACAGCACCTGACTTGAGTGTACCGTCATCGTTATAAGCACCCGATGATGAACCGTTCACAAATCCGAATCCTGAACGGTCGTGCTGGTATGCAGATGCCTTTGTTTCAGCCTGCTTTGAAGTATCTTCCTTGCCGTTTATAACAGGAACGATCTTCATTGTATGATCACCGGATTTAAGTCCTACAGCATCTGCTCTCATGTATCCCGGATACTGTCTGATGAGCATTGAATCTATCTTGTTTCCGTCCACATATACGTTGTAGCCGGATGCTCCTGATACAGATGACCATGTTGCATACATTCCCTCACCGTATCCGGCTGTGGAAAGAACCTTTACAGAACTTTCTGCGGCGTAAACCACTGCAGTGTCCGTTCCTGTTCCGAAAAGACTTACTGCTCCGTCAAAAGGAGCTGCAGATGATGCGAGCATTACTGATGCCATTAAGCAAACTGCAAATTTAGCTGCTTTATTCATTTTACTTTTCCTCCAAAAATCAATATTCACTTACACAATTACAATTCGTTACCGGAACGGCTGAAGGATCTGCAGATGGGGGTCTGCACAGTCCTTCAATGTAAACCATGATAATCGTTTTCCGTATAAACAGTACAAAACTATCAACCGTTCCATCATCTATACCTATTATATAGATTTCTTTATACAAAATCAATAACATATAATATTCTTGGTACTGAACTATTGTCTTATATTTCTGAAGCTATGCAAACAATAGGTCAGTACAAATTCGGTCAAAAGACGACTTATTGAACCGTAAAAAATTTAATATGTACTATTTAAAAACTGATACTCGTGCCGATATAGCAGACTATGTATCCTGCAATTGTTTAATACGCTGATTTATGTGTGAAATGCCTGTTTATCGCGCTAAAAGCTTTTAATTTACCGTGAAAAGTGATATAATAATACTGTATTATTGGTATGTGTTTAGTTAAAATTAACATTAAGGGAATATGA
>JBGUVZ010000639.1:0-2625 GCA_045220685.1 Oscillospiraceae bacterium
ATATTCACCGGATTCCAGCAGTGAGCCGAAATATTCCGAATCGTTGTCATTGTTATTCAGCGAAGTCCTTTCATGACGGATTACAAAGAAAAACAACGCAATCATGACTGCCAGACTGATAATCATTATCGGTATGTAATTCTTTTCTCCTCCAGAATTTAAGCATAACCCCAGCAGCAGGATAATCATGAAAATGATTATCAAAATTCTGTACAGTTTGTTGTAAAATCCGCCTGAATCATCATTTAAACACAATCATTGACTTGATTATACATATGAAAATTGCTTATTTTAGCAAGAATTGTACAATTTCTCTCCTTTAAATCTAATCTTTGGTCTATAACATTTTTTTCTGCTCTGTTTTACTATAGAAAACAGAGCATTTTTCTTGTGTTTTTAGTGAAATTATACATATGTTTGTGTTATAATTTATACATATGATAAGGACGCTGATTTATGACTCGAACATCGACTGTAACTCCTGATAATGTAAAAGAATATCTGCCTTGTAAAAGCACTTCTGCTCGCTTGATTAAAGGGACTTATTACGTATACAAATACACCGCTGTTAAACTACCTTCTGGTAAATGGGGTACCGATTCTGGTTATGTGATTGGTAAAATAATCCCAGGAAAAGGATTCATGCCTAACAAGAGACACATGAAGGAACAGGAAGAATTGGGTATTGTTTATTACAAAGACGGAATTACTGATGTTGCGTATGGTCAGTATGGATTGCTTATGCATCTTTCTGCTGACGTTTATGAAAGGCTGAAGAAACACTTTCCCTTGGAGATGGCGACACAGATCTATTCATACGGTCTGATTCTCAGCGCAAATAATTTTGTATACAAAGATCAGGTAGATGAATATTATCAGGAAAGCTTTCTTTCCGTATTGTTCGGCGACTACTCTTTCAAAATGGGATATAAGGCGTTGAGTTCACTTCTTCATCATCTCGGAAGTCGAGGAGAACCGGTCAGGGATTTTGAACAGTCATTAATTGATGAGTGCTCAAAGAACATTGCGATTGACGGTCACGTAATCAGATCCTGTTCAGAGCTCAACGATCTTGCCGAACCAGGTTACAAAACAAAACAGCTGAAAGCACCACAGGTAAATCTTCTTATTGCCTATGATACAAAAACCAACATTCCTCTTCTATATAGAACTTTTCGGGGTTCCAGTGTTGATAAGAGAAGCTGTGAAGCAATGCTCCGTAGCCATAATTTCACAAATGTAAAGTTTGTCGTTGATAAAGGGTTCCGTTCTCCTGCAATATTGAAGGCTATGTCCTCAGATGGAAACAGTTACATCATTCCTGTTCTTACAAGCGATAAGAATTTCAAGAGAATCAAGGAGAATCTTGAATATACCGAAGAATTCATTTACAAGATCGATGCAAAAAACAGCGCAAGAATTCTTTATTATCGTGAGGAGTTGCAGGAAGGAAAAACCATCACTGTATACAAGGATGTGGATGAGAACAACTCCAAGAGAAAAAGTTACAGAATAAACATGGATCTTTCAGAAGATGGATATACACAGGAAGGTTATGATGAGCATTGTGACTGGTGGGGAGTATATATTCTTGAATCCACAACCGGTTGTACTGCTGAACAGGATTTCAAAGATTACAAGGACAGATGGTCGATTGAAACTTTTAATAATTACATCAAAAATGATGCAGGTTTCACCAACCTCAAAATACAGGATTACTATGAAGAACAGGGATTCAATTTCATTATGCTGGTATGCGGGCTCATTCATGCAAAACTGAATCGGGCGGTGATAGACATGAAAAAGCCTAGCATTTCAACAGTTGATATACTGCTGAAAGCCGGACATATGAGAATGGTTAAAAGCAAGGACCATATCTGGGAACTAAGGAATACCCGTACCAAAGATATTGAATTACTGGATGAACTTGGATTTAAGCCAATGAAAACTTTTAGTGCAGCAAGTAACACCTAATTTATTTGCATATGTATAAAAGTGGCAATGATTGTGTTTAAAAATACCAGTTATTTGAATCGGTAATTCATGATTTTCTCGTACTGTTTCTGAGTTAAAAGCGCGGATTTGACCGGTAGTTTTGTAAGCTCAGAAATCTTATTCAAAAAGTCGGATTTTGTCAGAAGATTTACATACTTACCGTTGCATTTAGCCAACTGAAAATCTCTGATAAATTTAAAAATTGCCTGGTATGAATCCTCGTCGTTCAGCTCGTATATTTGCAGAATTCTGGTAATGAGTGTTGCTATATAGCAGATAAGGAAGTGACCAAATATTGTGCTGCTTTTCTGCAGATATACCGGTCTTGCATCAAGCTCCGACTTCATAATTCTGAAGCTTTCTTCTATACGCCACAGATTATGGTAAATGCGGTAAATGTCATTGTCGGAAAGCTTTATCTCTGACGTAACCATAAGATTGAATCCGCATAGCTCTTTATCTTCTTTTAATTTTTTAAGATTTAATTCGGCACGGGCTTTACTGCCGTCCCTGCCTTTAAAGCTGACGTATTTACTGCATTCCCCGTATTCGTCCTTCGCCGCTCTTGCCAAACTAAGTTCTCTGGCCTTATTTTCCAGCTTTTCTATCTCGGCAAGCTGTTTTCTGGCA
>JBGUVZ010000640.1:0-3841 GCA_045220685.1 Oscillospiraceae bacterium
ATGTCACTTCTGTCGTATTTTTCGTAGAGTTTGTCGATAACATCCGGCGTACAGATGATAATGTGGTCGGTCTTTCCTGAAATATCGATAGTGCAGGTAAAATAGTTCCAGTCGCCGTGTACCGTATGGTAAGTACGCCTTTCGATGACATCTCCTGTGCTTTCCAGTTCGTGAAGCTTCGCCTCATCAACGAAATGATATTCAACCCCGTCGGTCTCACCTGTTCTTATTGGTCTTGTGGTATAAGTGACCACGCGTTCAAGATCAGGTATGTTCTTCTTCATAAGTTCGCCAAAGGCGGTATCCTTTCCGGATCCGCTCTTTCCGATAAGACAGTAGATCTTTCCCATTAAGCTTTTCCTCCGTTTTCACTTTCACCGGCAATTTTTCTGTAACGTGCCATAAGCGACATAAGGTCGTACTTACACATTTCAGGCCTCTGTTCCATCAGTTTCTTCTGAGTTACAAGGCAAGGATTTCTGCGGAATTTGTCACTGCGCTCCCCTGCTTTCCAGCCAACTGAAGCCATGTACAGACACCAGCGGCGGTGTTCAAGTGAGGCGAGCTCATAGGCAAAGCTGTCTTTTTTCATAGCTTCAAGCAGGTCTTCCTCTGAGCCGTTCATCTGCCATGCCACTCCGTTATACTTCATAAGCGTGCCGTTTCTGCCGAGGATCTCTTCAAGTTTTTTCGAAAGATCCACTCCGTTTTCATCCGCAAGTTTCTGAATCACATCATTCTTCACTTCATCGTGATATGCAGCCGCCTTGCTTGATGAACGCCTGAAAAGTCTGAGTCTGTTCCATTCCTTTTCAGGATCTTCTCCTGTATTATCAGCCGCATCGATTTCATCTTCAGTAAGAAACGCAATATTGTTGTAGAAGTGGTTGTATTCTTTCGCAATACTGTCAATGGTACGTCCTGTTATCATATCAAGCGTGATAACTGAGCTTCTGTCATTGATAAGTTTTACATCTGTAAGTGCTCCGGCCTCATCTGCAATGTATTCTGCCAGACGGCGGTCATTGTCCATACGCATGAGAATTGGTATCTTTACTCCATCCTCGGCGAACAGTTCTTCAAGCTGTATTGCACAGTTTACTGCCAGGTCAGTATCTTCAAGTGCGATAACTGCGTAGGTATAATGTTCATGTACAGATCTTTCGCGGATCTTGTCGTAAAAATCTATATGCGATACATTCATCTCGAAGAAGTTCATTTCGAGAATGCCGTCAGCTATCTCGCTTTTCAGGACCATGCGATCATCTGTCATATCAAATGTTTCACGGCTGAACTGATTTAGGAAAACGGCTTTTTTCTCTGCTATACTACTGTCGAAAACATCGATGACAATACGGTTCTGCTCGTGTACGACACCAAGGTTCATAGCCTGAAGCACAGCCTCTTCGCCGAGTTTGCCAAGTCCCGCAACAAGGAGATGAACATTCCAGTCTTTGAGCGGAGTGTCCGTATTTCTGTAGACTGTGTGAAGCGGGCAGTCAGAATACATCCTGCGAGCCTGCATTTCCGGAAGGCCTATTATCTCAAGATCAAAGTATGCATCCGAGCCTGCTGTACTGTTGTAGTAGGACGAAATAAGACGTCTTATGCCCTCTTCCTCGCATCTGCAGGATACTTTCGCTCCGGATGACAGCATTATTCTGTATTCACTGTCCTTTTCATTGAGACGAAAGAGCTGCAGAAGTGAAAAATTACGTACAGACGATTTTTCAAAAAGGATGATGTTTTCTGCCTTTTCAAGATACATCTTTGAGATAAGAGAAGGTATCTCCTTTTCATCCGCCTTAAGCAGATCGGCACAGTGAACGACATAACCCTGTTTATTGAGTCCGTATATTTCCTCACCGCTTAACTTTTCAGTTGAAACGATATGCACACATGTTTTTTTCGTATCAGAAACACCGTTTTTGAGCATTGCATGCACATCGTCATTGTATCCGAAAACGACAACGTGACGGCATTTTTTGTTTCTGCGGAAAAATATTATGAACCGAAGCAGACGTTCAAGAAATTTGTATATGAAAGACAGAGTACAGTAAGGTGCTGTGAACACTGCAATACAGTAGGCATATCCGATACTTTTGTGAAAGCTGGTCGGATTGTCCTTCATAAACGCAAAGGTATCTTTTATTGTTACCGTCGCCTTGAATCCGAATGCGTTTATACTGTTCTGAAGAACGAGGAGTATCTTGAAAAACAGTCCATAGTTCTGATAGTATATAAGTCCCTGAATGGTAGCGATGAGGAATGATATGACTGCCAGAGCAAATATAAGGCGGCTGGTACGTTTTTTGCTATTCTTCATTTATATTTCCTTTCGTGGCTCAGTCAAGTGATGACAGAAAATTCTCTGCTGCTGCAAGAAGCTGTTCCGTTGAATATACAGGGAATGATCCTGCCCTGTTACGAAGCTCATCCGTTATGAACACTGAATTACCGCCGGCAGCAGCAAAGTCATCTATTCTGTAGCGCACTGCAAAATGATCAGTGTCAAGAAGCCACGCTTCGTCATCATCCCATACCACATATTTTCGGAACTCATCCGGCCCATTCATAACTTCGAGCAAGCCTGCGTCTTCACTGTCGTATTCACGAATGTCGTTCTGAGTATCATCGGCAAATTCCAGACGGCAGCTTCTGCCCGTGAAACCTTCCTTATCCATCTCGTAGATATGTGAATCACGGCAGAGAACCGCAAATTTCTCATCGGTCACCGGAACAACGGATACCGGCTCCTGACTTGTTCCCACAAGAGATACAGTCACATCAGCCTTTCCTGATTCTGCATCAAAGAAGATAACTGTACGATTGCTGAAGAATACACCTACCGTACTGCTGTTCTGCCAGAAAATACGCTGCACCGAAAGACCTTCATCAGATGAAAGATCGCAGTCAAGCTTTACGCTCTTATCAGAATCAAAGGAATAAATGACAATCGATTTTTCACTGTCCTCCCCTTCTTCGATAAGGAGTGCTGCTCTGCTGTCATTAACTGCATACATGCTTCCGGCGATCTTACGTTCATAGGCAGTACCTTCAGCCTTCTTCTCCCATGATGATGCTTTTCCGTCAGCGGTAATGAAGGTAATATTTCTCTTCAAATCGGACAGATAGAACATTCCGTTTCCGGAAGAAATGAGCTTTACCTCACTGTTGTCTGACGGGATCGCATCTGCGATCTTTTCCGCCTTTCCGGTTTTAACGTCGATGATATAAAATTCATCTTCATATGCGGAACTGTCCTTCTCAAGAGCAGATACCACGAGTTTTTCAGTTCCGGCAAATGCGGCACCGATTATCTTATATCCTTCAAGATCCTTGACTTCAGTCAGCGTACCGTTATCGGAATTGCAGTAAATGAAAAGATGATTTACTGTCTCAGTTCCGGAAGAATATTTTCCTTCAGGATAATATGTTGAGACAACTGCGGCATATGTACCGGTCTCATCGGCAGCAAGCACATCTTTTGAATACATATACTCGCCTGTGTTTATATCCTTAAAAGCAGGATTCTGCTGTGAATAACGTATATATGCAGTGTTGGAGTAATCTGCTGAAGTAACATACTTTCCCCGGCTGTAACTGCAGAGAAGCACGGAAGTATTAATATCCTGCACTCTGTAAATAGCCTCTGAAGCAGCATTGCCAGAGGTGTAGTTAGATAAAGATATAAGATATTCCTCGCCGCTTTCGAATATGATCATAGCAAATCCGCGGCGGCTGAATAACATTGAAGCCACTTCATTATCAAATTTTAACGACTTTATAACTGAACCGGTCTCATAATCGATGAAAGAAAGTGACAGGTTCGTGGACACTG
>JBGUVZ010000641.1:0-7723 GCA_045220685.1 Oscillospiraceae bacterium
AATGTTTGTAATGATCATCATTCCTTCTGTACCGCAAGCTGATGCTGCGGAAGCAATGAGAGATATTACAACAATGGAGCTGGTACGTGATATGGGGATCGGTATCAACCTTGGCAACACACTTGAGGCATGCGGTGACTGGGTAAACGGAAAAACTCCGGCTGACTATGAAACAGCCTGGGGCAGCCCGATAGTCACTGAAGAAATGATACGCGGCTACAAAAATGCCGGATTCGGAGTTCTGAGAATTCCGGTGGCATGGTCAAACCTTATGAAGGACGACGGCAATTACAAAATCAGTCCTGATTACATGGCCAGAGTTACTGAAGTAGTTGACTGGGCTCTCGATTCCGGATTATACGTAATCATTAATATCCACTGGGACAACGGCTGGGTAAATACTTTTCCTGAAAACAAGAGCGAATGCATGAAGCGTTTTGAAACAATGTGGACACAGATCGCTGATAACTACAAGGATTACGGCGATCATCTCATGTTCGAATCTCAGAACGAAGAACTCGGCTGGGAAAAGCTCTGGAACAGATGGGCCGGAGACAGCGGAAAAACCGAATCATACGCCCTCGTAAACGAGATCAATCAGAAGTTTGTTGACGTTATCAGAAAATCAGGCGGCAACAACGCAGAACGTCACCTGCTTATCTCAGGCTACAACACAGGTATTGATGTAACATGCGATCCGCTGTTTAAAATGCCTTCAGACCCGGCAAACAGAATGGCAGTTTCAGTTCACTACTACTCACCTTCAACATTCGCTATTCTTGAAGAAGATGCTGACTGGGGTAAAGCACAGTCAACATGGGGTACTGCAAAGGAAATCGAAGATCTTAACAACGAAATGGATATGATGAAATCCACATTCGTTGACAATGGCATCCCGGTAATCATCGGTGAATACGGTTGTCCTACTAAGAACAAGGAACCGGAATCAGTAATGAAGTTCCTTACTTCAGTATGCGAAGCTGCTTATTCAAGAAAAATGTGTCCTGTTCTCTGGGATACACCAGGCGGAAGATACGACAGACTTGAATGCAAAATGGCTGACAGCGAACTCGGTGACAAACTTTGTGCTATTGCCGGTACAAAACCAACTTATACAGAAGATACACTTGAATCTGTTACATACAAAACAGAAGAGCTGAAAAAGAATAAAAACGGTGAATACATCGTTCCTCTTGGCAGCAATGCAAAATCTCTTAAAAAAGCAATAATCACTCTCAGCTGTACTTCATCTGAAAATTCCGGCTGGTTCTGCGGAGGCGGCGGTCTTACATTTGACAGTGTGAAGACTGCAGACGGAAAAAAATTCTGGAGCAGCAAGGGATTTAACTACGACGGCGGCAAGGAAAAGGTCCTCATCACATTTGACGGTAAATTCAAAGATGACGAAGACAATGAATTTGACGCTGAGATAAACTGTACTGAAGCCTGCCTCGTAGACTGGTGGCATTCATCAGAAAAGTATCCAGAAGGCGGCGACGACGTAAGCTGTGAATTCAAGGCAATCACACTTTACTACGACGGCGATCCGGGGACTGTTACAGAACCGGAAACACCTGATGTCGTTAAAGGCGACACTGACTGCAACGGCATCGTTAATTCCAAAGATCTTGTAATGTCTGTTAATATAATCATCGGAAGAACTGAAACAGATGAAGCATCATTAAAAAATGCTGATATGAACGATGACGGAAAATTAACTATCATCGACATTATAATGTTAAAGAATGTACTGATGAGTGCAGAATAATTTTTTCAGACTGTTCTTAAGAACACTTTTAACCTGATATTTTCTTTATCCATACGGTAAACAATCCATCCTTAAATGAATCTGTCCCTGAAAAACACTTCTTCAGGGACAGATTTTTTTAGCCTCTGATCAATCAGTGCTGATCAGAGGCTATTTCATTTAACAGTATTAGTCTTTTATCCGTTTACCATGATAACTCCGTTGCGTCTTAAGTTACGCAGGAAAACGAGGCGGGCATTGTCGCGGCATTCCGGTTTTATCATGTAGTAGAGATAATGTTCCATGAGATTGAAAAGGTCAAATGTTCGGCCTTCGATCTTGAAGTTTGTAAATCCCATTGGCACGTACTTGTTCCAGATGTCATCCGGTGAGATGTGTGTCGGGAGATCTTTGATCTCAAAAAGTGAACGATGCTCGCAGGTACATTCCAGTGCAGCCTTGTATTCAGAATGTTGTCTTGCAAACTTGTCTGAGTCGTAAGGTACATTTCCCGGATTTTTCTTCATGTGCTCGTTGATAGCGATCTGTTCAAGGCCGATTACGCGGTAATGATCAGATCTGTTCTTACAGGCAGGAACGCAGCATGGGTTTACGAGTATTTCGCACTTGTCCTTGTTTTCGATCTTTTCAAGAACTTCAAAATTGTTGTTGAAATCATAGTCGAGTACCACAAGGTGATAGTCTTTAGCCAGCTCCTCATCAAGCTTTCCTGCATCGGTAATACGCTTGCATGTTGAGCTTGTGATCTTCATTAACGAATAGTTCTTTCTGATGTAATCCTCGAGAAGGTCGGAGGCAACGATACATCCGTTCTTTCCGTTGTTTGCATATGAAAGGATCATATTGCAGAAAGGATCGGAAAGATGCTTTTCCTCGATCATCGGATTTGTAAATGTAAAGCGGAGAGCCACTCCCTTGTCGTTGAAATATCCGAGAACGCCTTTTACAAATTTCTTGTCACAGTTTCCGAGCATTACTCTTCCGCCGTTCCAGAGAGCCGGTGGAAACACGCCGTAGAAGGAGGCGATTTCAACGCCTTCTCTGAAAAATTCAGGGCTGTTTTCAAGCATTGCAAGGAAGACCATGTTGAATTTTGAAAGTCTCGAAAAATCAGGTAAATGGAATTTTACGCTCATTATTCATATCTCCTTAAAATGAATTTTTTATCCCCCACCCCCAACCCCCACCCCGCGGGGAGGGGGCTATGTCGGAAAAATCATAAAGTGATCTTCTGACCATCTGTACTGATAACGGCTGTCGGGAAACGTTTTTTGATTTGTTTTTCGTACATTGCCGGGTTGGTCATTGCGGGGCTGTAGTGCGTGAACCAGAGTCTTTCGGCTTCGGCAAGTTCGGCGAGTTTTATGGCGTCGGAAATCAGCATGTGACCTTTTTCCTTCATGCTCTGTTCGTGTTCGTCGTCGCCGTACATTCCCTCGCAGATGAAAAGATCTGCTCTGAATGCCTCGTCGGCTATCGTGTCGATCGGTCTTGAGTCGGTTGCGTATGTCACCTTGACCGGCTTTCTTTCGCCGTCGGTTACCATTTCAGTTGTGTAGGTCTTTCCTTCAAACTCTACTGTTCCGCCGCCGTGGAGTACCTTCCACATTGGTTTCGGAAGTCCAAGGCTCTCTGCTTTCTGCGGATTGAATACAGGCTTCCTTGAAAATACGAATGAGTATCCGAGGCACGGTACGCTGTGTCTTAACGGAAATGCCCTTACAGATATCATATCATTATCTATTTCAGGCACTTTGAATTCCGTAACTTCGTTTGTTGGAAATTCAGTTATTATTATTTCATAAGGGAGTTTTCCACAGATACATCTGAGATTGTTGACGATGTCTGTAGTCCCCTTTGGTCCGTAAATTTTAAGCGGTGTGGTTTTGGAATAGTTGCCAAGTGAAAGTAGCAGTCCCGGAAGTCCGGAAACATGATCGGCATGAAAGTGAGTGATAAGCAGAGTTTCAAGCTTGCTTAACTTGCAGTCAGCTTCAACGAGAGCTATCTGCGTACCCTCACCACAGTCGATAAGTATCGCCTTTCCGTTGTATTCCATGTAGCAGCAGGTAAGCCATCTGTTGTGAAGTGGCATCATTCCGCCCGTACCTGCCAGACATATATCTACCATTTTATATCATCCTTTATTAGTGTTTAAGTTCAACGATGGTAACACCGTCTTCGCCCTCGCCGTAAACACCAAGTCTGTAGCTCTTTACTACAGGCATTTTCTTAAGTCTTGCATGGACTGCGTTTCTTAAAATACCTGTTCCCTTTCCGTGAATAACAGTGACCAGTGTAAGGCCTGTCATTACAGCATGATTTATAAACATGTCAAGTTCCATTACGCCCTCATCTGCGGCAAATCCGCGGATGTCGAGTTCCTGCTGCACCTGACGTGAAGCTGTGTTCTTCTTCGGAGTAAACTTTGCCTTGTTCGTTTTCTGCTCTGTCTTTTTCTCAGCGAGACGAAGATCGGTTATGTTCATCTTCATTTTCATCATACCCGACTGAACAAAGACAAATCCCTTTGCGTCCTGATTTGTCACAACAGTTCCGTTCTTGTTCATCGACGGTATGAATACGTAATCTCCTGTCTTAAGCGCACGCGGAAGCTTGTAATCATCCGTCTGCTTTTTCTTAACAACAGGGTTAGCGTTGTCGTACATATTATTGAGGCTCTTTTTGCTGATACGTTCAGCGTCAGATACCATGTTTTCAAACTTTGCCTTGCTCTTCTGCTTTTTGATGGACTGAAGCTCGTCAAGAAGCTCGTTTGACTTTGCCTTGGTGTTCTCGATGATGTTCATGGAGATGCTTCTTGCCTTGTCAAGCTCAGCTTCCTTCCTGTCCTCGAGTTCCTTAAGTTCATTCTGAAGCTTTTCGGCATTTTCCCTAGCTTCGCGTCTTAAGAGTTCAAGCTCGGCATTCTGTTTGTCAAGTTCTGCCCTTGCAGCTTCAAGGTTTTCAATGACCTTTTCAAAGCGCATGTTCTCCGTACTTACAAGAGACTTAGCCTCCTCGATAACGTCCGCAGGCATGCCAAGGCTCTGACAGATAGCAAAAGCGTTCGACTTACCCGGTGAGCCCATAATGAGTCGGTAAGTCGGTTTAAGTGTTTCAATATTGAATTCGCAGGATGCGTTCTGTACATCCTCCGACTCGATCGCATATATCTTCAGTTCCTGATAGTGAGTTGTCACCATGAGCTTTGCTCCGCTGGCCTTAAGACGTTCAATTACAGATACAGCAAGAGCAGCACCCTCCACCGGATCAGTACCGGAACCAAGTTCGTCGAGAAGTACAAGCGATCTTTTATCAGCCTTGTCAATAATATCGATGACCTGATTGATGTGAGATGAGAAAGTGGAAAGATTCATCTCGATACTCTGGTTGTCACCGATGTCAACAAGAATGTTGTCGAATACAGATATACGGCTTCCGTCAGCACACGGGATAAGAAGTCCGCACATGGTCATAAGCACGAGCAGACCTGTAGTCTTGAGTGATACAGTCTTACCGCCTGTATTCGGACCGGTGATGATAAGCGCACTGTATTCCTCACCTATCGAAATATCCACAGGAACAACCTTTTCAGGATCGATAAGCGGATGTCTTGCCTTCTTAAGTTCGATAACACCGTCATCCGAGATAACCGGTGCAGTGGCCTTTATCTTTGCAGCGAAATTCGACTTGGCAAAGTAAAGGTTCAGTATGGTACAGACTTTCCATCCCTCTGATATCGAATCGGCACTCATTGCACACTCGGCAGTAAGGGCACGAATGATCCTGTCAATCTCCTCCTGCTCCTGACTTTCGAGAATGCGTATATCGTTATTGCAGTCAACAATGGACATAGGCTCAATAAAGTAAGTCTGTCCCGTTGCCGAAGTGTCGTGTACAAGACCCGGAACGGCACCCTTGTATTCTGATTTTACCGGAAGAACGTAACGTCCGTCACGCATGGTAACAACTGCATCCTGAAGGCATTTCTGCATGGATGATGACTTTACCATCTTGTCGAGTGTGGAACGGAGTTTCGCACCGGTCTGTCTTATTTTTCTTCTGATTGATGCAAGTTCAGAGCTTGCACCGTCTGAAAGTTCTTCTTCGGAAAGAATTGAATTTTCAAGCTTCATGAGAAGCGCATCGTTCGGAATAAGGTTATTGAAAAGATAGTCAAGGTCTGTTTCCGTGTCTTCGCAGTGCTTGTACCAGTCGTGAAGCGATTTTATCTGCTTTAAAACTGCAAGCACTTCAAGAAGATCCTTAAGTGACAGTCTTCCTCCTGACTTTGCTCTTCTCAAGTGTCCGTTTACATCATGAAAATCCGAAAACGGAGGTGTTCCGAAACGAACAGAAAGTTCAAATGCCTGCGATACCTTTTCTATCTCACGCCTAACTTCGTCGCAGTCAGAAGACGGCTTTATATCAAGAGCCATCTGTCTGGTAGCTGCGTTGGAAGTATGAGCCGCCAGCATTTCAAGAACTTTCTGAAGTTCAAGTGTTTTGTAGTATTTATTCATTTTTATCTCTCTTTTATATTATCCGTTCAGATATCCCGGACGGTACGTGAAGTCACCTTGTCCGCGAATATTTTTTATACTAATGAATTGTAGAAATCAAGTGTTCTGAATCTGCTTCTTCCAAGATGGGCGAGCAGATATTTCTCTGATATCAATGAAAGCTGCTTCATGCTTTCTCCGGTGAGTTTGAACTTGAAAAGCCTGTCGAAATCAGTCAGAACTATATGTCTTATTGCATGAAGAACGGGAGCTCCTATACATACCGCATCGCTGTTCCGTACAGACGGAAAACAGTTTTCGCAGTAAAGATTTCCGCTCCCTGCTCCAAAATACATTTTTTCGGTCTGATATGTATTGCACACATTGCAGCCTGCAACGGCAGGCATGTGTCCTGTCTCTGACATAAGTCTGAGTTCAAAAATGGATTTCAGAAGTGCCTCGTCCCTTTCCCCTTCAGTAAGAAAGTGAAGTATGTTCAGAAAAAGCCTTAAGATCGTCCGGCTGTTTTCCTCATCGGGAAACTGACAGAAAGAAATAACTTCTGAAAAATATGAAACGAGAGAGAACCATTCGAGCTTCTCTCTTACCGAATAAAATATTCTTATAGTTTCAGCACTGTCGATATAGTAACGGTCACGCTTCCGGACGAGACAGAACTTAGAATAAGCATAGAGCTGCGAGGCTGCGGCGAAGGGACATGAATATTTCTTCACGCCCTTTGCCATAACCTCCACAACTCCATTGGTTTCTGTCAGAATATCAAGAAATTTATCATTGTCGCCGGACTGGCGTTCACGTATCACAAGACCGCTGACATTTGTCAGCATAAGATCACATCCTAATGAAACAGTGTTTAAGTCTTTGATCCGGCTTCACACCGGAACAATACGCTGATCAGTGTATCAGTAATTCGGGTCGGAAAGACCGAGAGATCTGATTATAGCATCTCTGTTTCTCCAGTCTTCCTTTACCTTTACCCAGCACTGAAGATTAACTTTTATCTGGAAGAATTCCTCGAGTTCCTCGCGGGATAAAGTAGCGGCTTTTTTGAGCATCTTTCCGCCCTTGCCGATAACTATTCCCTTGTGTGATTCACGTTCGCAGAAAATAGTTGCATTTATATCAAGAAGGTCCTTGTCATCACGTTCTCTCATTGTCTCAACTGCAACAGCGATTCCGTGCGGAACTTCGTCGTCGAGAAGTTCAAGGAGCTTTTCCCTGATTATTTCACCTGCGATTATTTTTTCAGGCTGATCGGTGATAGCGTCATCCGGGAAGAAATGCGGTCCTTCCACTGCAAGTGACATAGCCTTTTCACGTACAAGATCAAGACCGTCATTTTCAAGAACGCTTATCGGGATTATAGCATCTAAGTTAAATTCCGCATCAAGTTCAGCCATTTTCTGAGCAAGAACAGTTTTATCCTTGA
>JBGUVZ010000642.1:0-2158 GCA_045220685.1 Oscillospiraceae bacterium
GAGATCGAATTTCTCGGACGTTCTGATTCCCAGATAAAACTTAACGGCCACCGAATTGAGCTCGGAGAGATCGAGAGTGCTGTGAATCGTGTCGATTCCGTGGATTCAGCTTCAGTAATTTATTTGTCATCTGAAAACGAACACGCTGTTGTCTGCTGCTATGAACCTGCATTTTCCGACGAAGTAAAGAAGAATGAATATAAAACTGAATTTGAAAAGTATACGGACGACATAGACAGTGAAGCCGTAAAAATATTCGAAAGCACTGATATTAACAGAGTTATTTCTGTTTTTGACAGACAGAATGAACTGCTTTATTCCGGTATGGCTAATGCATTGTATGAGATAACAGCAGGCAGGAAAACCTTTGCAAAGAAAGATCTGTTCGGTTCAGGTAAGATACTTGAAAAGTATCAGTGGCTCGTTGAATACTGGATCAAGGATCTTGAAAACCAGAATATACTGAAGTCAGAAGGTGATACCTTTGAATTTACTGATAAATTCACCCCTACTGATAAAGAAAGCTATATATCTGAATGGGATGCTCTGATCGGCGCAGAAGGTAATATTTCTAATTCCGCTTCGTTTATGCGTTATATCAGGAATTCCGCAACCGAACTGAACGGACTTCTGTCAGGTGATACTGATCCGGTAAAGCTTCTGTATCCGGACGGATCAACAGATGTTGTTACAGATATGTATGTAAACAATCTTATGTCGCAGTATCTTAACAGATGCATCTGTTCATTTGCTGTAAATTATGCAAAGAATAATAAGAAAGTAAGAATACTTGAAATAGGTGCGGGAACCTGCGCTACTTCACTTCAGGTGACGAAAGCGCTTGACGGACTGGATTACACATATTATGTGACAGATATCAATCCTCATTTTATTCCGCTTGCCGAAGGAAAGTTTGAAGGCAATCCGAATATGAGATTTTCTGTACTGAATATAGACAGAGATATCACAGAACAGGGGTTTGAGGAAAATTCATTTGATATCATTATCGCTGTAGGCGTACTCGAAAATGCAGAGGATATACGTTACAGTGCATCTCAGATAAGAAGACTTGCAAGACCGGGCGGATATTTCCTTTTCACTGAACCATTCAGAGAAGAAGCATGGATACTTGCCTCACAGGGCTTCCTTATGACCAAACCGCAGGATGAGATCAGAAAAGACAAGGCGTTTATTGACTCACAGATGTGGCAGAGTATATTCAATGAGAATGATCCTGATTCATCACTGTCAGTACTTCCGGAACCGGGCAGTTCTCTCGAAACTTACGGTATGGAACTCTTTGTAAAACAGATGAAGACTGACAGGGTAAATATAAGCGGTGAAGAGATATCTTCAGTTATCCGTGACAATCTTGCGTCATATATGATCCCTTCAGTATACATCATGCTTGACCGTATGCCAGTTACTGCCAACGGAAAAACCGACGGAAAAGCTCTTCGTGCGATTGCTGAAAAAAGAGTAACGTCTTCTGCAGCAGATAAAGCAGACAGTGCTGATGCAGCAGTGTCCGGAATGACAGATCTTCAGAGATCGGTTGCAGAGATACTTGGAAGTTTCGGTCTTAAGGGTCTAGGACTCCATGACAGCTTTTACGATCATGGTGCGGACTCACTTATTATGGCTCAGATAACGGGAAAAATCAGAGAAACAATGACTGGCGATGTTCCGTTCGATTCTATTCTCAGATTTATGTTAAACAATCCTGATATTTATCATGTTGCAGAGTTCATTCAGTCTGTGCAGAACGACGGTCATGAAACAGACGAAAACAGACGGAATGAAAACGGACATATCGGTGATGCCGAGATCATAAAAGCCGGTGAAGGTCCGCTTCGAGTAGTTTTCCACGCTGGTTTTGGTACAGTAAATACACTTCGCGGACTTGTTAATGAACTTGTTTCCCAGAATGCAGGTGACATCATGACGATAGCTCTGGGCGATACAGACAAGTTCTACAGCATGGATGAGAAGGAGATAATACCTGCTCTTGCTGATGATTATTCTGAAATTATTGCGGAAAGCGGAGCCGATCATGTTCAGCTTATCGGATACAGTTTCGGCGGATGGCTCGCATCCCAGTGCGCTGTACGTCTTGCGGAAAAAGGCATTGAAATCGATGATATACTTCTTATCGATT
>JBGUVZ010000643.1:0-2157 GCA_045220685.1 Oscillospiraceae bacterium
AGAACGAGATCCCTCTTATTGACGGCCGTGATTTTAGTGATAGTGTATCTGGAGACGGTGTAAATATTATCCGCTCTTCATCGAATAAAATTAAACTTGACATTCATCCTTATGAGGAAGGCTATTTATCGTTCAGAGTATCAAATACTAATGGCAAGAAAATTATATATGATTTGCCTTCAATAAAAATAAATGTAAATAATGAAAATAAAAAACCAGTCACTATTGAAGAATTGAAAAAAGATATTGAAAGCAGATCTTATATTCATGAATGCCTTTATACAGAATCTGAAAAAACGTTACTTGAGGAACTAACAGATGAACTTGCTTCGATTTCAGAAACACAGCTGATCGTGTTTGTGGTACCTAACAAAGCGGGATATGGTTTCTATCATTATGAAGTGGTAAAAGAGAAAAAAAGTAACGAGAATTTTTATTATATCAATAATGTGGAGGAACATTTATTTGAATCAGGTGTGTCTTCACGTTCATTCTTTAGCGGTAACCTGAACTGAAGCTGATGAAATTAAGGGAACTTGAGGAGGGTAAATTTGAAAGACTATTCTTTGACTTTTAAAAAAGGTAATATACTTACAGAAAATACTCTTTCATTGCTTCATTATCTTCCGAAAAATACTTTGAAGGTTTTATTTAATGATAATTCTGAAGGTATAATTTGCGGAATGAATTTTGATGTCAAAGAAAATATGATAATAATATCTCCCGGTATCTTTAAAAAGAACGGCAGGCTGTTTGTTCTTGATTCTGAAAAACAAATATATTTTAAATCTGATGGTGTTGAGAGAGATTATCATGTGTATATGACCGGAATTACTGAAACTGTTACAGAAGACAGGAGTATAACGGTTAGTATGATAGAATTCGGAATAAAATCCGGTGAGTTTGCTGAAGGCGAAACAAGAGTGTTTTCATTTAGAACTACTCCGAAACTTCCGGAATCAATTACTGATCTGACTTCTGCTGCATACTGTGATTTTTCTGCATGTATTTATTCAGCTTATGACGAAGCTACATATGTACCGAATGTTTTTAAAATCATATACAAACTATTACTCCAAAAGAAAAATAAAAAAGCAATTGACTATATGATTATGAGCGTGATTTCAACCGAAAAGGTTGTTCCTAAATCTATAATCAGAATGTATGTGGCAGAAATACTTGGCTTTTCTCATGATCAGGTTACGACATTTAATGACAAGGAGCTGCTAAAGAAGTTTTGTACAGCGGTTCGCTATGAAGAAAGCTCTATGCCGAATAAAACAGAGGTAAAAAAAGAACAAAAACAGTCAGGGCCAAAATGGATTGATTAAATAATAGTTTTAATGATAAGGGTGATTCCATAATGAATACCAAAAGTATCGATTCAATAATGCTGAGTAAAAGTGAATTAGAATCAGCTGAATTTAAAAAAATTGCAAGAAGTATGCTTATTCCGGAAGCTGAAGCGCTGCTGACGGAAAAAATGAAAGAAATCCTTGAAAATCTGAAAACAGTGATCAGGGACAACAACTGGATAAGAATTGATAATAAGAAAGTATATTATCATAAGGCTGAAAGGGTAATTATCCCTGATACTACAAGAATGTACTGCAGCAGAAGCGGATTTCATTTTTCATTTGAAGGTTTTAACGGAATGGTTATGTCAAGAAGTTTAGCTAATAAACTTTTCTATGAGAATAAACAGTATAATCCGTTGATTAAAGACAATCGTATTATAAATTATCACGATAATTATAGTGGCAGTCATTGGGATTGTGTTGCTTGTCAGGATAATGGAAATGAGATGTATATAACTATAAATGGAGGAAGTGGATCCTGGGAGTATTCAGATCAGGACACTATATGCATACCTGTTTTCAAAACATCGAAAACAGATTCTGTATTATTTGATTTTAAATTTTACAGTCTTATTCCGTCTCAGCTTAATAATGATTTGAAAAAAGATCTTAATGAGCTCTATCAGTTAAAAGACAGCAATACTATCAGTATAGATCAGGATGGTAAAGTTACTGTAGAAAATAAAAAGTTACTGATCAATGGTGGAATTCCGAACATGCTTATGGAATTATTCAGTGATGAAAATCTAATGAACGAACTGACTGAATATCAGGCAGATTTGTTTGACAGTGAAAACGG
>JBGUVZ010000644.1:0-4464 GCA_045220685.1 Oscillospiraceae bacterium
CTTAAGTAATGGATCTTAAATTCAGAAATGAAAGCGATGAGCCGGTAAATCTTCAGTTCTTTCTCCAGAAGGAGAACGGCGTTTCAAGAAGACTTATCACCAAGCTCAAGCGTCAGCCAATGGGCATTACCTGCGAGGGAAAGCTTATACGTACCATAGACGATGTTCCTGCTGGAGCTGAAGTAATACTTCATGTTTCCGACGAAAACGAGATCCCGCCGAACCCGGAGCTCAACGTTCCTATTGTTTTCGAAAATGATTCGGTTATCGTGTTCAACAAGCCCCAGGGCATGCCGGTGCATCCTTCCATGAATCATTACGAGGATACCCTAGGCAATTATTTTTCTGCGCTTTATCCCGAGCTTACCTTCAGACCGGTGAACCGTCTTGACAGAAACACATCCGGACTTTGTGTTGTGGCCAAGGACCAGCACAGTGCAGCACGTCTGCAGAGAAGTGTTAAAAAAGTCTATTTTGCCGTTATCTGCGGCGAGCCGGAAGAGAAAACCGGAAGGATAGATGCTCCGATAAAGCGGCAGACGGAGTCGCTTATTACCAGATGCGTTGCACCGGACGGACAGAACGCAGTTACCAATTACCGTATCATATCTTCCTGCGGGAAATATTCTTTCGCAAGAATAGAACTCGAAACGGGAAGGACGCATCAGATAAGGGTACACTTTTCCCACATCGGTTTTCCGCTTGCGGGAGATGATCTTTACGGCGGAAGCTGTGAGGATGCCACAGGGCAGACCCTTCACTGCGGTGAGGTATCTTTTCCGGACGGAAAAGGCGGGACCATAGTGCTGGAAGCACCTCCGTGGGAAAATATTCTGCATTTATTCAGAAAATATCCTTTTAATGAAATAAAGTGAAACGATACCATTTTATCTGTTGTGCATTGTGCGTAAGCTGGTGACAGGTGTACAGTGATATATGCTGATGTATACAAAAAACACAGGATACTTACATTTAACTCCATAAAAGGTTTGATTTTTTCTGAGAGTCTGATATAATATAAAACAGTGTAATAAATTTGTAATAATTTTCGGAGGGAGCTGTTTGTATGGGAAGAAAACGTCATAAGGACGTTTCGGAAAACAGACATGAGAGCGACAAAGTTTCTTTAACTGAAGAACCAGGATCCGCATCTGAAGCCGGAAAAACTGATAAGAAATGCGACATGACAGATATGACGGTCGGCAGTATCAGAGTTGACGGCGGTAAGCAGTTTGCTTCAAAGTGTCTTCATTATGGCGTTCCGGCGGCAGCACTTCTTGCATTTGCTGTTCTGCTTAACAATGCTTCTCTGATCGAGTCAAAGATATCCGGCATTTCATCTTCACATGACTTTGATCTGAAACCGGCTGCCGGAGTAGTTGCTGAAGAAGTTACAGAGGCTCCGGTGACGGAAATATCTGAAGTGGTAACAGCACCTGTTACGTCAGTTTCCGAAGCAAACAGAAACGGTGTGGAAGCAGTCGGCATCTACATTGACGGTGAGCTCGCCGGATGTGTGGCAGACGGCGCGGAACTTAAGTCAAAGCTGGACGCAAGACTAGAGCAGATAAAATCTGAACCCGGCATTATCGATGCAGAATACAAAAGCAGCATAGAATATATAAAGAACTATTATCCTGAGGAAAAGATCTCCGACACTGAATCAGTTATGAAATATCTGACGGCGGAAACACCTGAAGTGACCTATACCGGTGTGGAAGGGGATTCTCTTTACTGGATCGCTGAAGATCACGGCATAACGATTGACGACCTTCTGGACATGAATCCGGAACTTGCAGAAGATCCGGATGTCTTCTCAGCAGGTACAGTAGTTACCATAGCGAGAAAAAGTCAGAACCTTCCTGTAATAGTTACTAAGGAAATCGAAGAAAAAACGGTTGTTCCTTATGATACAAAGATCGTTGACAGCGAATTCCTTGAACGCGGTGAAAGCGAACTGATCCGCGAAGGTGTAAACGGTGAAAGCTTAAGCAGATTCCGCGTAAAGTACGACGGTGACATAGAAACAGCACGTGAACTTATTTCTGTTCAGGTAGTCGAACCTGCGGTAGATGAGGAAATTGCAGTCGGAATAATGCTTGCACAGACTGAAGCTCAGCCTGCATACGAGGATACAGTTCTCAAGGGCACAGGACAGTTTATGTGGCCTGTTGACGGCGGCGAGATAAGCGATGTGTTTATCAGCGACCGCAATCACAAGGGACTCGATATAGCAGCACCGCTCGGTACCGGTATTTATGCTGCGGCTGACGGAAAGGTCATTGCAGCAGGATGGAACACAGGCGGCTACGGCTATTTTGTAATGATCGATCACGGTGACGGATATGCAACGCTTTACGCTCACATGAGCAAGGTAATTGCAAAGAACGGCACCGAGATAAAGCGCGGAGAACTTATCGGAGAAGTTGGTTCGACAGGTGATTCGACCGGACCGCATCTTCACTTTGAAGTCCGCGAAAAGAATATCTGTAAGGATCCTGCGGCTTACTTAAGAGTAAATGCAGACGACCCTGAAGAAGAATCAGAAACTGAATACGAAGAAGAAAACGAAGAATACGAAGAGGATTATGACTGATACTAATACTTATACAGACAAGTTTGTAAAACTGCTCGCAAAGCACCCATATATCTGTGCTTTTGCAGCTTGTCTGTTCATTCATCCGTTTTTTCTGGGCGCAGCGGAGAATATACCTGCTAATGCACTTCTGACGGAGTCCATTATGGTATTGTTATCTGCAGCTGCCCTTCTTTTTTGCGTTTACAAAAAAGGAAAACTCAATAAATACGCAGCACTTGGTATTATGGCAGCAGTGATTGCCGCTGTTCCGCTTCTGGCAAAGAAGTATTCTGCCTCAGAAAACAGGGCAGTGTGGCATTTTGCCGGAGGATGCGTGCTTACACTGGCTGTTATGTTTATTTCAGACTGGAAAAAATACCGCAGACAGATGTTTTCATTTTTCATACTCGGCACAGGATTTTTCCTGAAGCTTTACTATGTGCTCGGAACATCTGTTCTGGTAAGACAGCATGATGTGATTACTTTTGACAGCGGTGAAGGACATGCAGGATACATTACATATCTGCTTACTGAAAGACATCTGCCTGACTTCGATATAAGGGAACGCTTCCAGTTCTGCCATCCGCCGCTCAGTCATATCTGCAGTGCGGTGTGGATCTGGTTCAATAACAACTGCTGCGGCATCGAACTTAATCAGTCACGTGAAAGTGTTCAGATGCTTTCGCTGTTCTATTCCATGTGCATCATAATATCTGCCTACAAGATATTCAGACACTTCAAACTTGAAGGTGCGGCACTTTATGTGCCTCTGTCAGTTGTATCATTCCATCCGCAGTTTACTTTCTTTTCCGGAAGCATAAACAACGACGCTCTTGCTGCGGCACTTATGACAGGATCAATAGTTGCTCTTCTTGAATGGTATGAGAAACCGACCTACCGCGGAATTATAAAACTTGCCTTCCTCATCGGACTTGGCATGATGACCAAGCTTACTGCAGCACTTGTTGCTCCTTCGACAGCTCTTGTCTTTGCAATAGTGTTTATAAGAAATCTTAAGACAGAATGGAGAACAATACTCCGACAGTTCGTTGTCTTCATCGTAATCTGTGCTCCTCTCGGACTCTGGTACGGTGCAATGAACTACATGAAATATGGCGTGCCGCTTCTCTACGTTCAGGAACTTCCTGAGGGACTTCTCCAGAATATTTCCGGAATGCCGTTTAAGGAAAGAATAACAGACTTTTCAGGCTATCAGTTTAATTCAGTATTTGAACAGTGGATGTATTCAACTGATAATGGCTATGCCGGATACAACGAGCACAACCCGCTCATTGCAATAATGAAGAACTCGCTCTTCAGTGAACATATCAACGAAGGCAATTTCGAAAACATGCCTGGCATCATAAAGACGGCAAAGGTTTTCTTCTGGCTGTCCGCAGTGATGGCACTTATCGCTTTTGTATCAATGATCATCTCATTTTTCAGAAAGAATAAAATGGATCTGGTACACAAGCTGTTTTTCGGTTCATTCTACTTCTTAAACGTGATCTATTTATATAAGATGGCTTACGATTACACGTTTACATGTACGCTCAATTTCAGATATATCGTGCTCACCGTTCCGGTGCAGATGCTTTTTGCAGGCATCATGCTCGACAAACTGAAAGAATCAAAACCGAAAGCCTACAGGATAGCAAAGATCCCGGCCGGTGTTCTTGCCTGCACTTTCGCAGTGCTTTCGACCGTAGTTTATCTTGCTGTGTGCTATGTGATACCGGAGTAATATAAAAAAACAAAGGTGTATTCTGATATTTTTCAGGATACACCTTATTTTTATTTATCTTTTGTTCTACAAATTATTTGCTGTTATCAGCAGCCCCAGAAACGGTACATTTCAAAATACACTATCGCAGAAACGCATATTA
>JBGUVZ010000645.1:0-3621 GCA_045220685.1 Oscillospiraceae bacterium
TTGCTGAATGGCTTGTAGCAAGCTTTACAGATATAGCAGTGTTCAGATCTCTTATAAGAAAAGGCTTAAAACCTGATTACATCATCGGTTACAGCCTCGGTCTTAACAACGCTATGCACTGTGCAGGTTCAATTTCACTTAAGGCGTGTGTACAAATCCTTAAAAGCGGACTTGACTGCAGGGAAGACGCAAGAAGACGAAGCAAAGTCGAATATGATATGGGTACAGTTATCGGACTTGAAGAAGATGTTGTAAACGAACTTATTGAACGTTATTCATCTTTCGAAAAGGTTAAAATCGCAAGTCAGAATACAAAAATTATGATTATATTGTCCGGGGAGAAGAGTGAAGTTCAGACTGTTCTTGACAAGGCACTGGAAGAAGGGGCTATCAAAGCGTTTATGCTTGGTGTAGGAGTCCCGTTCCACACCAGCATGATGAGTGAATATTCATCATGCTATTTTAATGTATTGGAGGATGTCAGATTTGACGACCCTCAATACCCAATAGTGTCTATTTATTCACAGAATACTCTTACAAGTGCTGAGGAAATGTATAATGAGCAGCGCAGAAATTATCTTGAACAGATGAAATGGAAAACTACAATCGAATACCTTGAAAGTATTGGAGTCAGGGATTTTTATGATATGAGTGCTACTGAGACCAATAAAAAAGCCAGCGCACTGAGAAACAAAGAATCCAGATTCATTACTATAAAAAAATTCAAATAAACCGGAGGACACTAAAATGAAAGAAATCACACCAGAAATCAAAAAAGAAATCGAAGATATGATACTCGACTACTATGCAGAAGAATGCGAAATCGACAGAAGCGAGATCTCAATGGATGCTGACCCTCAGGAAGACCTCGGCGGCGACTCACTCATGTTCGTTGAACTTATAGAAATGGCATCAGACAAATACGACATCGACGTTAAGCTCCAGAGCGTAGGTAAGTACATGCTCAAGGCTCCTCTCAAGACAATGCAGGACGTTGTAGATGTATTCTGCAAGATTTATCAGTACGGCAACGATATCGTAAACTTATAATATAATGTCAGAGATAAGCTCAAACATCTCAGTACTTGAGATAAACGATGATAAAGCGATCCTCACTTTAAACAACGGTCCGAAGAACCTTCTCAGTATACCGGAATTTTTCAGTCTGGATCTCCTTAAAGAAACTATCAGTTCAAATCCGCAGCTTAAATCACTTATCATCACAGGAGCAGGAAGACATTTTTCACACGGTGCAGACACATCGAAGTTCACTCCAGAAGCACTTTCAGATATTCCTGAAAATCTTAAAAGATCAAGAGAACTTCTTAACTATATCGAAGCACTTCCGCTTGTTACAGTTGCCGCAGTAAACGGCGGCTGTTTCGGAGGTGGAATGGAAGTTGCAATGAGCTGTCAGTTCAGAGTATGCAACAGAAGTGCTGTGTTTGCTTTACCGGAAACTTCTATCGGAGTTATTCCGGGCATGAGCGGTGTGGAACGTTTAACAAGACTTGTCGGTAAAAGCAAGGCGATTTCACTGGTTTTAAGCGGAGGCATGATCTCAGCATCAGAAGCTGTCGAGCTTGGAATCGCTGATCTTGTTACAGAAGACAAGAACTGTCTTGAAGCAGCAATTAAATTTGCTTCAGATCTTACTGCCGACAGAACTGTTCTTCAGATAAGCTCTGTTATCACAAGAGTAAACAAAGCTCTTGCATCGACTCAAACTGATGTCTGTGATGACACTTTTGAGAGAATACTTGAGGAAAAGCTTAAATAAACATGGAGAAAAGTGTATTTAAATTAACTGTACGCGGCTATGAGCTTGATTCGTTCGGTCACGTAAATAATGCTGTTTATCTTCAGTATTGTGAAGAAGCTAAATGGCATTTTTTTTCGGAATCTAATACTCTCGGAGTTATTGAAGACCTGGGACTCTTTCCGATAATCCTCGAAAATAAACTCAGATATATGCATGAACTTAAACTGCACGATGTGGTAAGAATTGAAACATCATGGTCCACAAACGGAAAGATGCTTCACTTTACTCATACCATTTTCAATGAAACTGAAAATGTAAAATCATGTGTAGTAAAAGGAACAGTTGCTTTCGTAGACCGCGAAAGGATCATGCATGATATACCTGATGAACTTTTACAACTGGAGATATTACAAAAGTGAACATAACAAAAAAGAATAACTACTTACACGTTACAGACATTGACGATCTTGCATCTGCAGTGTCTGAGTGCTATAAGGAGTACGAAGACGGTTTCTGTGCTGTTGTATTTGAAGCAGGTGAAAAAGCTGTAAGTGCTGAAGCTAAGAAATTATTAGCTGAGGCTCCTTTTATCACAGCTGTTCATTCCGAAAAGCTGACTGCTCCTGCCGAAGATCTTCTTGCATATGATCTTCGTTTTTCAGGTGAGGTATTTAAAACAAACAGAGAAACTGCTGAAAAGCTTTCTGCAAACGAAAAGTTTACGATCCTTTTCAGTGCCAAAAGAGCATATGCACTTAAAACATATGCATTATCAGGAGATGCTTCGGAAACTGAACTTGACTATTTTTCAGTAACAGAAGAAAGCTTTGACGAATACTTCACAAGAATATATAAAGATAAAACACCTTACCAGATAAAGATCCTTACAGAATGCCTTGTTGCTCTCAGAACAGGTGAGGCTGAAAAGGGATTTGCAAAGGAATCAGAGAATTTCTACAAGCTGGCAAAGGTTATAACAACAGAAATAACAAAGGAATGATATGATGAGTGAACAGGCTTTTTTCACTCTGGAAAACAGAGACAATATACTTGACCTTACAATGAACGCTCCGGGCAACAATATCATGACAGCAGACTTCATGGCTGCATTTGTTGGTATTGTAAAGGAACTTCATAAAACTGCAGCAGAGAACAGTAATATAAAAGGTCTTATAATCCACGGCTCAGGCAGACACTTCAGTGTTGGTGCAGACGTTACCTCTCTTATGGATCGTTCTGTAGCTGAACTTGCTGAAATGGACCGCACAGGCAATCTTCCGGCAGGTTTTATTGTTCAGAAAGATGTCGTTACTTCCTTCAGCAAACTGAATTTTCCTGTAGTAAGCGTTGTAAACGGGTTCTGCATTGGTTCAGGCAGCGAAATAGCTGTTAATACACATTTCAGAATCTGTGAACCGGCAACAAGAGCCGGACAGCCTGAATCGACTTTCGGCATTCTTCCTGCACTCGGAGGAATCACAAGATCTGCAGCACTCTGCGGACTTTCCGAAGCGATAAACATAGTTATGTCAGGCGAGCTCTTTACAGCTGAACATGCCGGAAAGATCGGCTGGGCTGATATTTTATGCGAAAAGAAACAGGGTTACAGCAAGGCAGTAGCTCTTATAGAATACATTAACGGTACAGGTACCTTCGATCCTGCAAAACACGCTGAATACGTAAGCGGTTTTCTCGCAAGCGAGGTAGCCTGAAATGAATACACTTAATAGGATCGGTATCCTCGGATACGGAAAAATGGGGCGAGAGATCTTCGATCTCTTTCACGGCAAAATGCCTGATTCTGAGTTTGTAGTTTTACTTCGCCATGATATTGATGAAGAAACTGAAAAAGTAAACAA
>JBGUVZ010000646.1:0-6735 GCA_045220685.1 Oscillospiraceae bacterium
TGGCTTGCCCTCGGAGCTATGACAATTGCATTTGCAGATATTCTTATCAAAGAGAAGAACGCTAAGAAGGCTTTAAATGCTGATGCGGAATGATTGGAAATACATGAAAAAAGGCAGATGTTCAAATCGGACATCTGCCTTTTGTGCTAATTGTATTAGAGATATCAGCTGTTGTAAGTCTTACCGTTGAAGACGTATTCCTGAGCGATTTCCCAGTCTTCCATTTCAGGGTGAGATTCGATTAATTCAGTTAATTCTGAAAACTGATCATCAGAGATATGAAGAGCTGTTGCTAAATCGAAATTACTTATTTTACCAATAAGGCTTTTTAAAACAGAAACTTTTAATTCAAATTTGGCGATAGCTTTTTCTTCAGCTATTTTCATTTCAAGAGTCATTTAATCACGCTTCCATTTCTTATTGATTAAGTTATTTTGAATCGCCATTTTCAGCTGAATAGTATGAATCATGCAACAATAAATTGCTGCATCTCTCTTATAGTTAAGTCAAGAGGTTCGATACCTCGTTCTTGGCAATACTCTAAGATTGCCCGGTAGTTATATATTACTTCATTTTCATATGAAGGATGGTAGGCTACATAGCCGCCAGCTTCTTCTGCGATAGTATCGAGTTCACACATTTTTTTGAATTCATTTTCAGACATTTTCATCCCTCCTGAAATTGTAAGTATTAATAAGATGATAAGCAGTTTCTTCATCAATAATCATCCTGTATGGATGAGGCTGACCAATTAGGATAGCTCCTAAGGATTGACTGTAATGTTTAACAAGACTGAGGTTTTTGGCATCCATATATACAAAGCCATTATAACCAAGATCGTAAGAGCGCTGCACTGCGATAGCGAATAGATGACCGCCTACACCTAAATATTCTTTATTTATTCCAATGTTGTGCGGAGCACTTTCAGCTATTTTCACATAAACTGCATTACTCCCGTGTATATCCTGAATTGCAACAAGTCCTTGAATTCGTTCATCTCCATTTACTGTGAGCTTATATATCTCGCATTCATGAAGATCTTTAGAAGTCCATTTGAATTGCCATTTTTTTAATGATTTTAATTCTTCTTTTGTTGCGATTTTAAAATCAGTATCAACTATCGAGTGGTCTTTTACTTTTTCTAAGCAAGGAGTTAGTTTATCTATTACTATTTCCATGAATGTTTGTTTCTCCTTTAAGTATTATAACACAAATATTATTATTAAACAATTGTTTTTTCAACGGAAAATATTGGCTGGAACACTGCAGCTTGCTATTAAGCAATGCTACATTCCTCCAGCAAGTTCATAATTTCGGCTGCTTTGTTTCTTCTTTTGGCGTATCTCATGAGTCGGATAGTGTCGATTTTATATCTTTCTGCAGCCGTTTTGAATATTCCTTCTACTTCGCTTTTACTGAATATAAAGCCGAATGATTTTTCCGCAATTATATCAACAAGCAGTTTTTCGATTGTTATTTCATGAGGCTTTTTTCTGTCCTTTGGAGATTCGCTGACTAGGTTCAGGACTATTATACTGTTCTGATTCCAGTAAGCATTCCATTCCTTTGAATTAGGTCTTAATAAAATATTCTTATCTGTTTCTTCCTGAAGGTATCTGAATACAAAATCTGAAGCGTCTTTTTCGACCATAATAAAGATTGTATTTCTGGAAATCAGATGATTCAGAAATTCATTCAGCATAACACTTTCAAAACAAACAAAATCGAGATATGGAAACTGTTTTTCAACGTTCAGAATTATTTCATTACTTTTCTCGTCGTATATTGGAATATAATTGCTTTTGTCAATTGAAGCGTCAGCAAGGAGGTACATATCCCTTGCTTTTTTTGTGAGCAGACCTTTGCTAATAATATCGTTTAACGTCCAGTTGAATGAATTAAATGATAAATCCGGCTTTGATGCTGAGAGAATAGCATATAGCTGTCTACGGTTGTAAATAATGTTCTTATCCAGTTTTGAAATGTCGTCTTTATACCACATATCATCATCTCCTGATTTATATATCAGCAAAACTTTAATTATTTGCCGATATATATTATAACATATTCAGATGCTGTCTGCAATATGTTTCGGCAAAATATTTTATTATTGCAGAAATATATATATTGCTTAAAGGGTTGTTCATTGTTTACATTATACTTGGAATAATAGCACGCCGAAGGCGTACCGATAAAAAACCAATCATAATAAGCGATAATCAAATGCAGCTTAAATGATACTTATTACTTTATTAAGTAACGCTATAGCTAGTCTAAATAGCATATCTATAATCCTACAGTTTAATATAAAGGCAAAATAAATTATCAATAATTGCTAAGTTGCATCTGTCAGATTTAAGAAATATAGCAAAGTAATATTGTTAAATTAAAGAACTAATGAGAATGAAATAAAGTAAATAAAAATTTAAGTAAAAATATTACGTTAACATTTACATGAAATCATGCTATTATATTTTTAGTTAACGACAAACATTACTGTTTGTCACTAAACAATTATTTTAGTGTGTATTTTTTAATACACGGAAAGGACTACGATATGAAAAAGGCAATCAAAGCAGTAGTAGGTTTGGCACTTGCATTATCTTTTGCAGTTGTACCAACAGCATTCAGCGCAGGTGATGCTTCAACATCATCAATTACAACAGTATCTGCAAGCAGCGGATTTGCTGTACGCAGATTATCAAAGCCGGTATGGTGGAATGGCAGATACGTTATTTACGAGATCCTTTATCAGGGAAGACACTACGCATACAGTGATACAGGACGTATCGGATAATCATAGTGCATGGGCCATTTTGTACTTCATATCATTTTGATTTCAGGCATTAAAATAAATGAGTACACTGATACATAAATAAGGAATATATGTTCAGTCAACAGCAGAGTTTTTCGTATGAGGAGCTCTGCTGTTTGTTTTTTTGCCTTGATGTTTATCTCCAATTATGTTATGATATTAATAAATGTGCGACGGGAGGGAACATGATTTGGCAGATTCATTACGTGATGAAGTTATTGGCTATATAAAGAAAAAATACAAGGCGGAGCCGGAGTATCTGTGGAAGAGATATCCGACTGATGCGATCGTTCGCCACAGTGACAACCGAAAATGGTTCGGTATCTTTATGAAGATATCATATGAAAAGATAGACCGTGAAAAAACCGGAATGGTCGATGTTCTGAACGTCAAACTTGAAGATGTTCTCATGCTTGATTATCTTGTAAGTCAGGACGGATATTATCCGGCTTATCATATGAGCAAAGGAAGCTGGATCTCTATAGTCCTTGACGGAACTGTTCCTTTCGAAACCGTGTGTGAACTGATAAATGCAGGCTACAGTGCAACTGCTTCAAAGAAGAAAAAGAAGACAATCCGCCAGCCGAAGGAATGGCTCATTCCGTCCAATCCGAAGTATTACGATATAATCCATGCTTTTGACAATACAGATACGATCGACTGGAAGCAGGGTGCCGGAATAATAAAGAATGATATCGTATATATCTATGTCGGAGCACCGGTTTCTGCGATCATGTACAGATGCAAGGTGCTCGAAACGGATATACCATATGACTATCACAGCAAAGAACTGACGATCAAAGCCCTTATGAAGATAAAACTTCTCAAAAGATATGAGCCGGATCAGTTCACATTTGAAAGACTGAAAACGGATTTCGGCGTGTTCGCAGTCAGAGGACCGCGCGGAGTTCCGAACAGTCTCAGCGCTCTGCTTAAATGATAGTGCGAATGCATATTTTATGAGAATCTTAACCGGCAGATGAAGCGTAAATCTTTTCGTCTGCCGGTTCGTTTTATATAATCCGAAAAATAACTATTGCAAATAAAAAAGCTATGCGTTATAATAGTGATATTATGAATTTTTGAAAGGAGTGACAAAGATTGTTACTGACCATTACATACGAAGGAAAAAATACACAGGATCTCGGATATCTTCTTCATAAAAACCCCTCGCGGGCGCAGCAGTTTGAACTGTCCTACGGAAAGGCTTACGTCTTCTATCCGGAGGTAAGCGATGAACGTACAACGGCCGCACTTCTGCTGGATATCGATCCGCTTGATCTTGCAAGGGGAAAGGTAGGAAGCACAGAAGGCGGCCTTTTTGATTATGTCAATGACCGTCCGTATGCATCGACTTCATTTATGAGTACAGCTATTTCACGGGTATTCAGTACGGCTATGAACGGAAGATGCGACAAGAAACAGGAACTTGCCGATACACCTCTTAACCTTACAGCGACCCTGTATTCTCTCAGAGATTACGGCGATGAGGAACTGGCGTCGGAACTTTTTGAACCGCTTGGATATACAGTAAAAACCGAACGTACAACACTTGATGAAAGTTTTCCGGAATGGGGAAACTCTCCGTATATCAACCTTACTATCAGCGGAAATGTGAAACTTTCGGAGCTTCTTAACCATATCTACGTGCTTATCACAGTGTTTGACAAGCAGAAGCATTACTACATTTCATCAGATGAAATACGCAAACTTCTCGATCACGGCGAAGGATGGCTGGCAGATCATCCTTACAGGGAAAAGATCACGAGACGTTATTTTAATGCCCGTAAAAGCTATGCCCGCAGGGCGCTGGATATTCTTCTCGGTGAAGATCCGGATGAAGCTGAAAACGCTGATGTTACCGCAGATGAAAATGAAGTTTCGGAAAATACTGCGGAAACAGCCGGCATTTCTTCAGAGGAAAATGCGCCGGAAACCGAAAAGAAGGAACGTACATCGCTTAATACCAAACGTATGGAAACTGTCAGAGATGCAGTTCTGAAAAGCGGTGCGTCAAGTGTTATTGACCTTGGATGCGGCGAGTGCAGACTTACTTCGCTGCTTCTGAATGAACAGCAGATCCGAAGGATTACGGCATGTGATGTGTCAGCAGCAGTCCTTGAAAAAGCGGCACAGAGACTTCACCTTGACCGCATGAATACTTTCCGTAAGGAGAAACTCACACTCATGCAGGCTTCGCTGACCTACCGTGACAAGCGGTTTGAAGGCTTCGACTGTGCATGTGTAGTCGAGGTCATCGAGCATATCGAGCCGATGAGAATATCTGCTTTTGAACGTGCAGTTTTTGAATTTGCAGCACCGAAAACAGTTATTCTCACAACACCGAACAGGGAATACAATACAAACTACGAACATATGCAGGAAAATGAACTTCGTCACGGTGACCACCGTTTTGAATGGACGCGTGATGAATTTAAAAAATGGACGGATCACATATGCGAAAAATTCGGCTACAGCTGTGAGATAAGCGGTATAGGCGACAATGATGAAAAATACGGTACTCCGACACAGATGGGGGTGTTTACGAAAAATGGATAAGTTTAAGATAGAGATACCTGAGTTCTGCCTGGTAGCGCTTGTCGGCGGAACATCTTCAGGTAAAACGACTTTTGCTCGGAAGTATTTCAAACCGACTGAGATACTGTCTTCCGATTTTTTCAGAGGAATGATATGCGATGATGAAAACAGTCAGAACGTCTCGTCAGATGCATTTGATCTGCTTTACTATGCTGCGAACAAGCGTCTGAACAATATGAAGCTGACAGTCATAGATGCGACAAATATTCAGCAGAGTGCAAGAAAGCAGGTGCTTGATCTTGCAAGAGAGCAGAATGTTCATGCCGCAGCAATAGTACTCGATCTTCCGGAAGAACTGATACAGGAACGCAACAAGGCGCGTCCGGACCGCGGTTTCAGCGAGCGTGTGATTCGTAATCACTGCCGTGAGGTAAAACGCTGTATAAAGAATCTGAAGCGTGAGGGATTCCGTTTTGTTTACGTGATCAATTCACTCGAAAAACTTGAAAATGTGGAAATCGTCCGCACAAAACTATGGAACGACAAAAAGGAAATGCACGGTCCGTTCGATATCATCGGTGATATTCACGGATGCTGTGATGAGCTTGAAATTCTTCTTGACAAACTTGGATATGTTAAGAAGGACGGCATCTACTCGCATCCTGAAGGAAGAAAAGCCGCATTTCTCGGTGACTTCTGTGACAGAGGAAACAGGAATGCGGATGTTCTTCGCCTTGTAATGGATATGGTGAAGTCGGAAAATGCCATTGCTGTTCCGGGAAACCATGATGTTAAGCTTCTTAAATATCTTCGCGGAAAGAACATTGCCATGACGCATGGCATCGATAAAACTATCACAGATATTGAAACACGTGGTGATGAATTCAAGGCTGAAGCCGCAGAGTTCATTGACGGACTTATCAGCCATTATGTACTCGATAACGGTGATCTTGTTATCGCTCATGCAGGGCTTAAACAGGAATACATCGGACGCGGCTCCGGAAGAGTACGTGATTTCTGCCTCTATGGCGAAACAACAGGCGAGACCGATTCATACGGCCTGCCGGTCCGCCTTGACTGGACAGCTGATTACAGAGGAAAGGCTTCTGTTGTTTACGGACATATTGCCGGAAAGGAAGTTCGTGTACAGAACAATACTTTCTGCATAGATACCGGATGTGCATTTGGAGGAAAACTGACCGCATACCGTTATCCGGAAAAGGAATTTGTGTCTGTAGATGCACTTGAACAGTACTATGAACCGATAAAGCCTCTTGAGGAACAGTGTGAGGAAGATATCGGAGATATGCTCACAGTCGGTGATTTCAATAAGAAGCTTCATGTGGAAACTGAACTGATGCAGTCGATAGATATACATGAAA
>JBGUVZ010000647.1:0-3042 GCA_045220685.1 Oscillospiraceae bacterium
TGACCAGCCCGATATTCTTGCAATAGCAAAAATAGGCGTATAAAGTTCAGCCGGAAGTCCGAGCATACGGTAGATAAGTCCGCTGTAGAAGTCGATGTTTGCACTTACGCCTTTGTAGATCTTTCTCTTTTCGCCGATAACAACAGGAGCAAGACGTTCAACAAGAGTGTAGAGCTCGTATTCCTTCTCCATGCCCTTTTCAACTGAAAGATCCTTTACAAACTTCTTGAGTACTCTTGCACGCGGATCTGAGATCGAGTAAACTGCATGGCCCATACCGTAGATAAGACCGGAGTTGTCAAAGCCGCGCTTTTCAAGGAGTGCAGTAAGATATTCCCTTATCGCCTCTTCATCTGTCCAGTCCTCAACCTTTTCCATAAGGTCGTCGAACATGCGTACCACCTTGATGTTGGCACCGCCGTGCTTAGGTCCCTTAAGTGAGGCAAGTGAAGCTGCTGTTGATGAATATGTATCCGTACCGGATGATGAAACGACATGTGTCGTGAAAGTCGAGTTGTTTCCGCCGCCGTGTTCTGCATGAAGAACCAGAGCAAGGTCAAGGATCTTTGCTTCGAGCTCAGTGTATTTTGAGTCACTTCTTAAAGTGTAGAGAATATTTTCAGCAGTTGAAAGATCCGGACGAGGTCTGTGGATTATAAGACTTCCGCTCTTTTTGTAGTAGTTGTAAGAATGATAAGCGTAAACAGCCATTACCGGAAGAAGTGCGATTATCTCAAGGCACTGTCTTAAAACGTTCGGAATGCTGGTGTCGTCCGGTGTATCGTCGTAGGCATAGAGTGTGAGAACGCTTCGTGCAAGAATGTTCATCATATCGTTACCCGGTGACTTCATTATAATATCCCTTACAAAAGTGGTAGGGAGTTTTCTGAAACTGCCGATAAGCTCGTTAAATTCCTTAAGTTCGGTTTCTGAAGGAAGTTTTCCGAAAAGAAGAAGATAGGTCGTTTCTTCAAATCCGAAGCGGTTCTCAGAGATGAATCCGTCAACGATATCTTCAACATCGATACCTCTGTAGTAGAGTTTGCCGTCGCAGGGAACTGACTCACCGTTCACGATCTTACTGGAGCATACTTCACTGATGTCTGTAAGTCCTGCCAGAACGCCTTTACCGTTCAGATCACGCAGACCTCTCTTGACATCGTACTTTACATAGAGTTCCGGATCAATGTTATGGCAGCTTACGCATTTTTCTGCAAGCTGTTCGATAGCCGGAGTTACTTTTGAAAAATTGTAGTTTGACATTAGAACCACTTCCTTTATAATGAATTGTGCAGAAAACACTGTATTTATACGTTTCAGATAAATGCAGCTTCAAACCCGCAAACCGTATCAGGCATTGGCGTCATTCACTTATTAATGATAAACCAGTATTTTCGGAGTATAATCACTTTATATTATATCACATCGGCAATTGTCTATTTGTTAATAGAATGTAAACATAATTATATATGCAGCATCCAGTTCCTTATCAACATCATGTCGGTTTTCGGATTGCATTTTAATTATGCTCTGATCAGTTCGCTTCCAGACTGAAATAAAGCATTTTCTTACTTAAAAATAAAAAAGCCTCCGGTTTGAACCAGAGGCTGAAATCTCATTATTTAAAGGGTGGATAGTGGGATTCGAACCCACGGTCTTCAGGACCACAATCTGACGCGTTAACCAACTACGCTATACCCACCATATAATGCATCTTGCTGGATTCGAACCAGCGGCTTACTGCTTAGAAGGCAGTTACTCTATCCAACTGAGTTAAAGATGCATAGTACTTCAAAATGAAGTCTAAGCGGGTGATGGGAATCGAACCCACGTGTTCAGCTTGGAAGGCTGACATTCTACCATTGAACTACACCCGCATGTAGTTTTTGCCGCCCTTCTCAGTCGGCTTTATTATTATACTACAACTGAAATCAAATGTCAACACTTTTTTTTAATTTTTTTAAAATTTATTTCGTGGTTCCGCTTCCTGCTTTGATCAAACTATATTATCCATATTAAAATCATAATTCCATATGACATATGCAACATCTTAATAATATCTGTTGACACAAATCGAATAAAATAATATAATTATTTCATGAGTGTGTTTAGGGAACACATATTCATAAGAGACATTACATATAATAACAAAGGGGACAACAAACTATGAAATTTTCAAAAATTACTGCAGCAGCAATGGCTTTGCTTATCACAGGAGGCATTCTGCCAGCCGCAGAAATGTACGCACCAGTTTCAACTGTCAGCGCAGTCGAAGAAGTTCCTTATCAGTTTGTCAGCGACGGAGATCTGAACTTCAGGGTCTACAACGATTATGCGATGGTTGCCAGTTTTTCAGCTGAGCCATCAGGTGAGATCACTATTCCTTCGGAGATAAACGGGGTTCCTGTAACAAGCCTTGCAGAAAAACTCTTCAAGTCCAAGCAGGTCACAAAAGTTAATCTTCCGGATTCGATCACATTCATTCCAAAAAAAGCATTCTACTACTGCAGCATTTCCGAAATAACTATACCTGACTCCGTAACAGTTATAGGACCAGAGGCATTTTTCGGATGCCGAGAACTAACTGAAGTCATTATACCGGATTCCGTTACCGAGATTGGTGAATACGCATTCGCACACTGTGGATTAACTAAAGTCAAAATCTCAGGATCGCTTAAATCTATCAGTGATTACGCATTCTACGATTGCTTATCACTTTCTTCAGTTGATATTCCGGATTCTGTTACTACAATTGGACCAAATGCATTCTACAATTGCGATGAACTTAAAAAAATAGATTTTCCTGATTCACTTACTACAATATGCGAATATGCGTTTCACTCCAGCGGACTGACAGAAGTCACCTTTCCGGCATCAGTAACACGAATAGGTCATGATTCTTTTAGTTATACAGATATAAAGAAAATAAACATTCCTGAAAACGTAACCGGCATTGAAGAATACGCCTTTAGAAATACACCATGGATGGAAGACAGGATCGCAGAAAACCCTATGGTCATACTGAACACTGTTGTGCTTACA
>JBGUVZ010000648.1:0-2882 GCA_045220685.1 Oscillospiraceae bacterium
ATGCCTCATGAAAGGACTGCTTATAAAAATGCAGGCTGTCATCAAAATACTTTTCCAACTCGGCGCGGCACTGTCTGATATATCTGATATGCTCACGACATTCAGCTTCAATTCTGATCCGACGCTCTCTAGAAAGTTTTGCTTCCTTTAAAGCTTTCATAAGCGAACCGTAGCAGGCCGATGATATGGCATAACCGACAGCAGAGCCCATAACCGCTCCTAAAACCGGGATCGGGATCAGGATCTGTCCGGCCGTTCCAGTCATAGAGGAGACCACAAGGGAAAAACCGCTTTTCCCGATCTCTTCCATACATTCGGTACCATCTATCTCTCCATTGATAAATTTGGTGATAGTTTTAGTGGTATCCACCGCTAATGTGACTACTGCAGCCGGCAGATTGGATTTGGAAATACCTCTCAGAACTGCGGAATCGGAATTTTGCAGACATCCCTTGAAAGCAGATCCCAAAAAGCCCTTCGCATATCCTTCAGCTGCAGCATTACCTGCAGTTTGGATCACATCCCTCGTAGCCTCTGTTCCATCTTTTTTCCCCTGCACATAAGCGGCTAAATTTTTCGCAAGAGCCACAGTACCGCCGATAGCGGCGGAATTCAGAGATTGATCCAAACCTGCGCGATGGGACACACCAATAAGATCACCTGCAGTGGATAGTAAAGGGTGATTTCTTGCAAATTCCGCTTCATCTTTTGTAATACCACTGTCCTTTACACGTTCCTTCAACAGCTTTAATTTAGAGATTGCTTCAGTTTTCTTCTTTGCAACATCATCAGGACAGCCTCTTGAATCAATCTGTTTCTGCAAATTCTGAATACGCCGATCTATCTCGACTTGAATTTGTGGATTACCGTTTACATCAAGTTCAAAATAATCGGCAGGAAGAGTAAAATCAGCATTGCCGTCAATATACTTCTGATAGTTACTCGACATGAGCTTATCTACACAGGACTTGACATCATTGCCGACAAACTTCATCTGCATCATGCTGATCACTTTTCCATTCTTCATTTTGTAGTGATCATACAACTCATCGTAACTGCCGCTTTTCTTCAGGTCAGTTGCTACAACCCTTTCATTGCTTCTGTTGATTTTTGCCTCTGCATTTTTCCGCGCCAGATACTTCAACTCTGCGGCAAATCCAGCTTGTTGCTTTAAATTCTGTTTTTCATACTCAGGATTAATCTTTTGTTCGCCGATATCTCGCAATCCTTTTTTGAGATCATAATCGTGATTTTCTGCATCAACACCAGTATAGGCGTACAGGTGTTCTTTAAAGGCTTCCCCATATCTGTCTATAGTATCGAAAGAGACTCCCAAAAGCGCCCCAGAAAGCAGTATATCAATATTGCTTTCACTTTTTGATATATATTGTTCAGACGAGGCAGCCATATTCCACAACCTTACTTTGCGATGTTAGGAAAGAATTGACAGAGCAGGATATTCACTTTTTAACCGTTCAGGTTCAGACTCTTCTGACAGGCTACCGTCTTCGGTAAGAAGTTTTTTATCCAAGAGAGTCTTAAGTAATTGAACAGAAGCACAAAGTTTAGCTATGCCGTTTTTATCAGCTTCTGGAATATTATTCCATTGAGTTCCATATTGATCTATTGTTGCCCGAAGTTTAAAAATTCCTCTGTCACAAACTTCAGCAACAGCGGTTATAGCTTTCTGTAAGAAATCAGCATTGTTTGCAATTCCCTTACAAACCTTACGAAGTAATTTCATCTGCTCTTTATATCTCTTTGCTTCAGCCAAATTGGACAAAGCATCATCAAGATTTTTGCTAGCTTTTGAACCAAGCACACATCCAAGGATCAGAAGAGCTGGAGCAGCTACGATTCCGCCAAGAACCATTGTTCCAGCTGCTACACCGCCGCCACCAGCGGCAAGAGTCCCTCCGCCAAGCCAAGCAAGTGTTGCATTGGATGCTGCTGCACCGCCAAGTGAACTGATAGCCGTACCTGTTCCTGCCGATGCAAAAAATCCAACAGCACCGTAAGCACCATAGGCTGCAACAGCACCTGATACTACGCCACTTACAGTTCCTGACAGTACACTTGAAGCCACTTCACTCATTTCTGTCAGTTCAACTATATTATTTGGAGCTAGTTTCAAACCGCAGGACTCAGAAACATCTTCAATTTCCGTATAATTTACATTTTTAATCTTCCGGAAATTTTCTAGAAAATTTTTTATTGTACTTTCAATAACATTCAGTTTAGTCTGTCCCAAATCCTCCAGAGATTTACGGGCACGTTCTCTGGCCTCTTGGGCTTTTCTGGAAGCTTTGGAGACAATATCATTGGCCTCCTCACTGTATTTTGAAGCTTTATTGTTATCTTTAACTGCTTTAACAGTTTTTACAACTCCAGTGCCTGCTGCCAATGCAGCTACACCCCATACTACTAATGCAGGAAACGGCATATAAACTCCTCAAATAAAGATTTCACTATGATTATCAGAATACTATACAAAGAACATCGTTGCTCTTTCCAAGCTGTAAAATTCATTGCGATCGGCAGAGGTACCATCAGATGAATTTCATCATAACGCACATTAGGAATATAATCGCTGGCAACCATCACAGTTTTCTCTGACGAGTGAATTATGGATTTAAAACGAGAAAGTTCCGACAATATAACGAAAATATTAATAGCTATATTGCTTCTTATAACAAAAAGACAAAGATCGGAACGAAAGCTAAACGAGAATAAATTTAGGGCAACATTAAAGACTACAACTTACAGCTGTAGTTCAACACTGTCCCGGAACAGGAGTCAGATGCTATCTTCTGATTTTTTTTCTGGCTGATGCAGCTGCGAGATCTTTGTATTTGCCCTTGTTGGCACGTGACAAGCCCTCA
>JBGUVZ010000649.1:0-4177 GCA_045220685.1 Oscillospiraceae bacterium
TACACAGTTCTCAAGTGCAGCTGAACTTGTAAACGGTCTTGAATCAGACAAGCTTGATATTGCTTTCATCGGTTCAGTACCTACACTCACATTCCAGAGCCAGGGACATGACGTAAGCATCTTCGGCGGTGCAATGACAAACGGCCACGGCTACGTTATCAAGTCAGAATTCGCTGACAAGGATGAACTCGGTGTTGAGATCCTCAAGGGCAGAAACGTTGCTTCAGTAAAGAACAGCGTTCAGGATGCTGAATTACAGATCCTCCTCAAGAATGCACACATTGAGATCGGCGAAGGCGAAGACAAGGTAAACATCGTTTACTTCGACAGCCAGAAGGATGCCTATGCAGCACTTCTCAACAACAACATCGATGCAGCTTCAGTTTACTCACCTTATGCATCACTCGCAAAGTCACAGGGCTACAAGGTAGTTTACTACTGCGCACATGAAAAGGCACTCGAAAACCAGCCATGCTGCCGTCAGGTTGCGAAGACATCAGCATTAAACGAAAATCCTAACACTTACACTGCAGTTGAACGTGCTTTCATCAAGGCATATCGTTTCACTCAGACAGACAAGGACAAGACAATTGCTGATGTCAAGAAGTACATCGACATTGACGAGGAATTCATAGACACAGAAGTCTACGGCGGATACAGTGTTTCAAGTCCTGACCCTGACAAGAAGGGTACACTTACTCTTAAAGATACAATCGTTGAACTTGGATATACAGAAGATTACGACATTGAGCCATTATACAATACAGATATCTACAAGAAGGCTCTTGACAGTATTTTAGCCGAAGACTCCGATGAAATTTACAAATCGTTGGAGGAGCATTTCAATGACTACGAATAAGATAGAGATAAGAGATCTTACAGTTAATTATACAGAAAACAAACGCAGCTTCAATGCACTGACAAACGTTTCATTCGACGTTGCAGACGGCGAATTCGTAAGTGTTATCGGTGCCAGCGGATGCGGTAAATCCACACTTTTGAGCGTGCTTGAGGGGCTTTATGCTCCAGCAGGCGGCTCAGTAAAGATCGACGGTGAAGAGCTTCACGGTACAGGAAGCGAACGCGGGGTAGTGTTTCAGCACTACTCGCTGTTCCCGTGGATGACAACAAAAAAGAATATTGAGTTCGGTATCAAGCAGGCACGTCATGACGTCAAGAGAAGTGAACGCAGCCAGATTGCTGATGAATTTCTTAAGAAAGTCGGTCTCGGTGAATTCGGAAGAAAATATCCTTCCCAGCTCTCCGGCGGTATGCAGCAGCGTGCAGCTATTGCAAGAGCACTTGCAATGGATACACAGATCCTGCTCATGGATGAACCGTTCAGTGCTATCGATGCCAAGAACCGTGTAGTCCTTCAGGAACTTCTTCTTGAACTCTGGGAAGGCGACGGCACAGAAAAAAGAAAGACAGTTGTTTTCGTAACTCATGATATAGACGAAGCAATTCTTCTTTCAGACAAGATCGTTGTTCTCACAGCACATCCGGGTACGGTAAATGAGATCGTGAACGTTCCGTTTGAACGTCCGCGCCGCCGTGAGGATCTTGTTAAGACAGATGAATACGGCAAGTTCAGAAGCAGACTTCTTGCTTTACTCTATAATGACATTGCAGAGCGCATAGGCGGGGAGGAAGTTGTATTATGACATTTGCAAAAAGATATCTCCGCGTAGCGCATCTTTTGTTTGCAGTACTTCTTCTGATCCAGCTCCTTCCGAATAAATCGGTGAAGGATGTTCATACAGGTTCGCTTATAGCAGCAGCCATCGGTATAGAAGTTATTGTTCTTGCTGCATCGGCATTTATTAAAAAGGAAAAGTCACTTGCACTTCTTCTTGACATAGCAGGTTTCGTTTATGCTGTACTTGCAGCATGGTCACTTGCAACAGCGAAGTTCAATGTTCTCAATGATCTTCTTTTCCCGGCACCGGGAACTGTTATCCATCAGTTCGTTGAAGACAGAAGCAAGATAGGCATAAACGTTCTCAGTTCTCTCGGCACAACTATTCAGGGATTCCTCATTGCAGTAGTAGTTGCAGTGCCTCTCGGACTTTTCATCGGCTGGAGTGCCCGTGTAGGCGGAGCAGCCACATACATTACAAAGTTCTTCAGTTCAATACCTCCGATAGTGTACATTCCTTACGGAATCGCACTTCTTCCGACTTTCAGGTCAGTATCAGTTTTCGTAATTTTCCTCGCAACATTCTGGCCTGTATTTGCCGGAACAATGAGCGGCGTTCTTAACGTTGACAAGAGGATAATCGATTCTGCAAAAGTTCTTAACGTCGGAAAGGCAGAAACACTTTTCAGAGTTATCCTTCCGGCAGCTCTTTCACAGATCTTCCTAGGATGCAACCAGGGACTCAGCGTTTCCTTCATCCTTCTCACATCAGCCGAGATGATCGGTGCCCGAGACGGAATGGGTTATTACGTAAAGTATTATTCTGACTTCGGTGACTACACCAGAACGATCACCGGTCTTCTCGTTATCGGTTTCGTTGTTATAGGAGTAACATTCCTCTTCAACAAACTTCAGAACCATCTTCTCCGCTGGAAGAGATAACAGAAAAAATATTATCGAATATAGAAAAATCCTATTGACAAACAAGATAATAGATGTTATAATAGCATAGTAATCAGATAGGATTAATAAGAAAACGCTGATCAGTTAAAAATCAGCGCATGGGACCGGGGCAGAGCCTCGCAGATCCTTTCTTCAAAAAATAAAACAAGGAGTGCTAAACATGAAAAGCTGTAGAAGAATATGTTGTTGTATCATGAATAAATCAGATCATCATATTCCCCGTGTTCTTGTGAAGCGATGTTGCACTCTTGTGTTGCCGACAGAATAAATATGGTCCTGTGACCTTGGAAGCGTGGAATGTGATATGCATTTCACGCAATTTTTATGTCTTTAAAAAGATTAACCGGAGGTATTTATGGTCGATAAAAGAGAAAGCGTAACTGCTAAGATATGCGCTTTTGTCAGAGCATGGCACTCGAACAGATCACGTGAGAAGATCTACGACGATTATCTCGCCTACGACATGCTTGGTAAAGATGAATATGACAAAACAGGAGAGCTGATAAATAAAATAGCAGGTCTTCCTGAAGGGACTACAGGGGAAGAAAAAAGTGGATTCATTGATGAATACTTTTCACCGATACCGCTTACGAGAATACATTTTACGGAAAAAAGACTTGCAGAGTTTGCAGAGGAAAACGGAAAGATCCAGTACGTTATCTGCGGTTCCGGCCTTGATACATTCGGTTTCAGAAATGACAATGACAACATCGAGGTCTTCGAGATCGATCACCCGGACACGCAGAGCTACAAACTTGAAAAGATAAAGAAACTCGGATGGATCTTAAGAAAGAACGTTCACTACGTTCCGGTGGATTTTGAAAAGGAAAAGATGAGCGACAAGCTTCTCGCTTCCGGATTTGATCCGACAAAGAAAACATTTTTCAGCATACTCGGAGTTTCCTATTACCTTACACTGGACGTTTTTTCAGATACACTCAAACAGATGGCCGAGCTTTCAGCTCTGGGCAGCGAACTTGCATTTGACTATCCGGTAAAGACGGGAAAGTTTCCGGACAGGGTGGCAAAGCTTGAAAAAATAACAAGAGGACTCGGCGAAGTGATGCGCGGCGGATTTGACTACAACGAAGTCTCACGAGCACTTTATTCACTGGGCTTCCAGATAGACAGATACATGCCGCCCGAAAAAGTCCAGCATGAATATTTTGACGGACGCAAGGACGGACTGAAGGCTTTCGAAAATGTAAGCCTTATTTCAGCAACATACACATCCGGCTACGATTACGAGTAAATCAGTGCCGGAGTTCCGATCAAATCATTATTTTAATATTAAGGAGAATTACCATGAGCAGTAAATATACAAACGCAGAAACAGCAGTTATCCACGGCGGCATTTCAATCGACGAAAGAACAGGTGCGGTAAATATACCGATCTACCAGACATCAACATACAAGCAGGACGGCCTCGGAAAAATGAGAGGCTACGAATATTCACGTACAGGAAATCCTACACGTGAAGCTCTTGAAAAACTTATCGCTGACCTCGAAGGTGGCTATGCAGGTTTTGCATTCGCATCAGGAATGGCTGCACTTACAGCAGTTCTCAGCCTTCTT
>JBGUVZ010000650.1:0-11164 GCA_045220685.1 Oscillospiraceae bacterium
CAAGATTACTTGCCGCCACGCAGGCAGCGTGATATTTTATCTTTATCTCACTTTCTATTATGCGCACCGGATTGCCCATATCAGAAAAGATCCGGCTCCATTCTTCTGCGCGATCACCTTCAATACAGAAGAAAGCACTGCTTATAACTTTATATGAATCATATTTGCTGCTTACCGGAAACAGCGGATGTATCGACGTACCTTCAGCCCCGTATTCGTTTATTCCCGGAAAAGCATCCTTCGAAGACAATGCCCCGCTGCAGTGGCAGAGCTGCTTTCCTTTCAGTTTATCCGTCGGAAGCGAAAGATAAACTTCTTTTATCTCTCCGTCCGGCACTGTAAGAAAAATCACATCACTCGCTTCGATAAGCTCATATGTATTTTTATAATAAACCGAACCGGTAAACTCAGCTGCTTCCCTTGCGGATGCTTCAGAAGAACTGCAGTATCCCGATAGCCTCATTCCCTTTTCCGCAAAGTATTTTCCAAGTGTAAAACCGACCTTCCCGGCTCCGATAAATCCGATTTTCAAAACTGTCACCTCTGTATTTTCTGTAGAATCACTGATACTATTATACATCAACATGAACCGGATAACAATATATCTATAAACAGAAATCCCCTCACGTATACATTTACGCGAGGGGATTTCATTACGATCATATTAAGTAATCAGTATTATATTGAATTAAGCGAAAACTTCAGCAAATATTTCCGGTCTCTTGCTTCTTGCTTCAGCGAGTGAATCAACGATAACCTTCATATTCTTTCTGAATGTTTCTCTGTTAGCGTAAGCATCATCAACAGCCTTCTTGATGATATCAGGAGTGATGTCGATTTCAAGCTTGTTAAGTTCGATTCCGGCATTAAGATTCTGTGTAACCTTGGCAACGTCGAACTGGTCAACTGACTGAGGAACCATTACAAGTGGAACACCTGCTGTCATAGCTTCTGTTGTTGAGTTGTAACCAGCGTGTGAGATGAATACGTCAACATCCGGTAAAAGCTGAGTCTGTGGAACATAGTTAAGAATTGTAAAGTTCTTAGGAATATCCTTGAATGTCTCAGGGATGTTTACAAGTCTTCCTACAGACATGAGTACCTGATATTCTTCAGAATCTCTGAATGCTTCAATAACACGGTGATAGAACATTACGTCCTTTCCGAAAATAGTTCCGAGTGAAACGTAGAGAAGCTTCTTTCCTTCTTCCTTTTTGAAAGTAAAGTTCGGATCAGGATCTCTCTTTTCAATATTAGTACCGATAAAGTAGCATGTCTCATCAGTATCTTCTGCTCTTAAGTGGAAGTATCTTGATGAAGGGATGAGCTTCTTGAATCTGTTCGGAATGTAAATATATCCAACGAAGTCGATAAGATTGATGTTGTACTTCTTGTTTGTAGCAACAAGACCTAATGCTCTGCTCGGATCATTCTGATCATAGTCAGTGAGAACATAGGAAACATAGAGGCTGATAAGCTTTTCAGGATCAAGCTTCATTACCTTGTTCATTTCTTCAAGTTCAAAGAACAGATCGAAAACATAGTAGTCATACTGAGTCTTTTCTTCGCATATCATAGTGATAACTTTGTCAGTAGCTCTTCCGACACGGCATGAGTTGATAGCAAACGGAGGTGCATTTGGAGGGATGATCTTTCTCATATCCTCTGCATCATCTGAATAAACTACCTTCTTAACGTTTTCGACATTTAATCTTGGGGCAAATTCGTCAGTTACATAAGCAGTAACGTCATATCCTAAAGCAACTAATTCTCTGATAACTTCAACACTTGTTGTGAAATGGCCGTGGAAAATTCCGCAAACGACCAGGATCTTCTTTGCTGTTTCGTTCATTTTTATTCCTCCGTGAATATTACTTGTTTAAAGCTTCTCTGTACCATGCAACTGTTTCTGCAAGACCAGCATCGAGTGAGTATTCAGCCTTCCAGCCAAGTCTTTCAAATGCCTTTGTCGGATCAAGCTGCTGTGCAAGGATCTCTGAAACTTCGCTTTCCTGTACGTTTGAAGGAATGTTTTCAAGGCCCATAACTGTCTTGATCTTGTTTACTACAGTTTCAACATCAGTAGCTATGCCTGTACCAAAGTTGAAAGCATTTCCTACTACGTCCTTCTTTTCGATGTTGTATAACATGTACATGTAAGCATTTACGATATCCTTGATGTAGAGGAAGTCTCTCTTGAATACGCCGTTCTTAGGACGTCTGATAAGCGGTGATTCACCGAGTTCAAGTCTCTGGATAGTACCAGGGATGAGACGGTTGAAATTATTGTCACCAGGTCCGTAGATGTTGCCGAATCTGCCGACAACTACAGGAAGTCCGTAGCTGTGATAGAAGCTTCTTGCAAGCATATCCTGGCAAACCTTTGAAACGTCATAAGGATTGCTTCCCTGAAGCGGAAGTGTTTCCTTGTAAGGAAGTATGTCACTGTCACCGTAAACCTTGTCACTTGAAGCAACGAGTACGCTGTTTACTGTATCCATGTGAAGTCTTGCTGCATCGAGAATGTTGTATGTACCAACAATATTTACTTCAAAAGTAACCTTTGGCATCTTGTAAGCAAGATCCTGGAGAGCAATAGCGCAAAGATGAAAAATCGTTTCAATTTTCTGTTCTACTATGATTTGTTCAATGAGATTTCCGTCAGTAATGTTACCATAGTAAACATTGACCTTCTTATCAAGTCCGCAGAGACTGAAATAGCTGCTGCTGTCACATCTTTCGATCAGTACTGTGACAACTGCACCCTGTTCAACAAGGTGTTTTGTTATGTGTGCGCCTACGAATCCTGTAGCACCTGTAACAAATACACGTTTGTTCTTCATTTCTTTCATTATCTTTTCTCCTCATCAATCTTTATATATGTATTTATTCATGAAAACGGTGTATTTCAATACCCGAAATACACCTTTAACAAAATAAAGCTAAGTAATTTATCCCCTAAAGAATCAAACAAATATCATATATAGTGTCAGGAATTCTTAAAAGTTAATATTAAATGAGAAATGAAATATAATCATCATCAATTATAACAATTTAAGTATTTGCCAACAGTCTGTTTTTCACATATACAGTAAAAGCAACTACTCCATTAACATTATGTGAAATTTCACAAATATCCACCGAAATAACTATGCTATTAAACCAAAAAGGATTATATCATAATTTGTATACTTTGTCAAGCAGCACAAGATAGTCAAAACGAATAATAATATCGCTTAAGTAACGTATCTGCGTACTTTAAGCGAACAATCGGAGCACGGTCAGACGGAATTTTTGTCGTTTGATATAGTTTGATCAGCTCTGTCACCGAAATTCTATTACATATTTCTATAATTGCGTTTTTCAGTATAAACAGCAAAAGACAGACGTGTGATCACGACTGCCTTCAGGTTTTATATATAAGCTTTTATTACTTTCGATTCCAAATGAGGTTGCTATTCATCATCTGCATAGATGATATCTTCTGCGCAGCAGCGGAAGCCCTCTTTTTATCTTTATACCTTCTTCCAGATTTTCAGTAACATAGACCTTACGTTCGTCAGTTATGAAAACAGCATCTATGTTTCTGCTTTCAAGGAATTTTATGCTCTGTTCAGCTCCGGTTATCATAGAAACGGTAGCATAGGCATCAAGTTCCTCGGCACTGTCACCTATCAGAGTAACGGAAACGACACCTGATTTTGACGGAAGACCTGTACGAATGTCTGTGATACGATGGACCAGATGGTCATCGATCATACGGGCATGGTCGTAATTTCTCGATGAAACCACTGCCTTTCCTTCCGGAAGATCAAGCGAAGCAAAGTAATGTCCTTCAGGTGCGAAAGGTTTCTGAATGCCAATCTCACGTGAAGTTCCGGTGTTTATAATGACACCGCCGATGTTAATCATTGCATCGTGTATATTATATGACTCAAAAAGTCTGCGGACTTCATCAGCAGCATATCCTTTGGCCACTGCACCGGTATCAAGCATTTGTCCTTTGTTTTTTAGCATTACCGTCCTCTGTTCCTCGTCGAGAACAATGTCACGGTAATCAACAAGATTTTTAGCTTTTATGACCTCGTCAAACTCCGGAAGCACACCGTCTTCGAGTGCCTTGTTCCAGAGTCCTGTGAGCGGACCCGCTGACAGATCGAAACGTCCGTCAGTAACTTCCGAATAAACCAAAGCCCTTTTTATTAGTTTAAAAGTTTCCGGTGAAACCGTCACCGGAGAAATTCCTGCGTTTTTATTTATCACACTTATTTCACTGTCCGGTGAGGTAACTGACAGCTTTGATTCGAGTTTTTTCACCCGCTCCTTCGCCGCCGCAAGTGCCTCATCCGCTTCTTCGAACACTGTGATGGTATTAACTGTTCCCATCGCAAAAAATGTTTTCTGATTCTGCAAAGTACCTGTCATAAATTCATCGCCTTCCGGTAATCCCTTGTAATTCCTGTGGTTTTCCTCTTTTCAATCACATTATATCTCAAAAGTATGATATTTTTATGGAGCGAAAGTGAAATTCTATCGCGAAGAATGAGAAAATACGTGTTTCTGCGTGAAAACAATGTGAAAAAATAAAAGTCAGCAATATATAGTCATCGAACGCAAGAATTAATGCATTCACTGTCGTCGTGCTTTTAAACAATAATAGTTTAATTATGGTGAAACTATACGTTATACTCTATAAAAATTTATACAAAAGCAATATCTGACTTGACACACAGCAACTATTAGTATATAATCGTAAGCGTTCGTATCTGAACACATGTTTTTCTTTTGTCGAAAAACATATTATAATACAGGGGGTTAACAAAAATGAGAAAGTCTATTATAGCAGCGGCACTCGTTGCATCAGTACTCAGCATCACTGCATGCGGTCCTACAGAAAATGTTGACGTTGCTGAAGAAAACTATGATGCAGCAGAAGAAACCACAGTTGCAGAAACAACTGAAGAAACTACAGAAGCTACAACTGAGGAAACCACAGCAGAAACTACAACAGAATCTACTACTACAACTACAGTAGTTACAACAGAAGTAACAACAACAGCAGAAACAACAGTATCAGCTGTTACAGAAGTTTCAGGCGATGCTGAAAAGAAAGAAGAAGCCGAAAAGAAGGATGAAGGATCATCAGAATTCAAGGCTATAGAAGGATTCAGCAATATTTATGCCGATCTTGACAACAGAGCTATCGCTTATAACGGAACAGTATTCAAGCTCGGAGAAAGCACATTCCAGGATCTTGTTGACGCCGGTGTTCCATTCACCGAAGAAGATCTTCTTGACTCTGACAACAACGTAAACAAAGGCAAAAGCACAGATATGTATACATTAAAAGTTCCGAACTCAAAGTATTCCAACTTACAGTTCACTTTCTTCAATGATACAGACGGTCCACTCAAGCAGAAAGAATGTAAGCTTCAGTCTGCAAGATGGTGGGCAATGATCCCGAGACCTTCATACGATGCTGAACGTAATGAAGAACTTAAAGCTGACCTTGAAGAAGCAGCAAAACTCGTTTCCTTTGCATTCCCGCTTACACTTACGAAAGACGAACTTATTGCAAACAGCGGTACTCCTACTGATGACAAGTATGATATAGAATACAAAAGAGAAGGAAAGATTTACGGAGCAAGAGGATACAGATTCACCTTTGATCCTGACAGTAATGTTCTTCAGGATGTAACTATCCAGTGGCTCCCTTGATTAGCATTTCTTAAAAATACTGATCTCATAAATCACAACATGATCAACCGACAGATCCGGTTTTACCGGGTCTGTTTTTATGCCATAACACAAAACAGGACACGGATAATAATCATATCTGTGTCCTGTTTTTCTTTATTTAAAATGCCTGAAATTGCTTTGAAAGTGCTGATTTATGCATAAACCAGCATGAGTACGGAGCAAAGCCCCGCCTTTTCCCCACTCAGTATTCCTTAGCCTACGATCTCCTTGTAGAATTCAGCGTAGTCTTTTCTGTTTTCCTTTGTGAAAGCTATAGCTGTTCTAGGATGCTGGTTGAGCTGACCTGTCATGAGGTACTGAATGTCATATCCCCACTTAACGCCGTTTTCCTTAAGCTTTATCATTTCTTCTTCAATGAACTTGTATACAGGGTAAACATTGTACTTTGGATTCTTGAGGAAGCCGAGAAGGAGTTCCATAGCACAGTTACCAGCACCGCGTCCCATTGAAAGATAAGTAGCGTCGAGCCAGTCAACACCATCTCCGCAGCATTCAATAGTATTTGCAAATGCAAGCTGCTGGTTGTTGTGAGCGTGAATGCCTACCTTCTTGCCCTTCTTGGCTGCTGCGTTTACATAAAGGTCAGCTATTCTTGCCATCTGTTCAGGATAGATTGAGCCAAAGCTGTCAACGATGTAGATGCAGTTTACAGGTGTATCAGCAAGCATGTTGAGGGCAACTTCAATATCTTCCTTCTGAGCTGTTGAGATAGCCATGATGTTGCAGCTTGTTTCATAACCCTTCTTTGCTGCATCTTCGATCATGTCGATAGCTTCAGGCATCTGGTGGATGTAGGCTGCAACTCTTACGAGGTCAACCGGTGAATTTGCCTTCTGATCGAAGTCATCCTTGTCGTGTCTGCCGATGTCAGCCATTATAGCAAGCTTGAGATCTGTATTGTTCTCGCCTACGATCTCACGGATGTGTTCATCTGAACAGAACTTCCACTTGCCGAACTTGCTTTCATCGAATACCTTCTTTGAAGCTCTGTAACCCATTTCCATGTAGTCAACGCCGGCTTCGATGTTTGTTTTATATAATTTCTTTACGAATTCGTCTGTAAAATAAAAATCGTTGCAGAGACCTCCGTCACGAAGTGTTGCATCAACGACCTTGATGCTTTCTCTGAAATTAAGTAAGTTAGATAATTCTTTCATTGTATTTGCTCCATTCTGTATTTTTGCTTTATCAGTTTAAAGTGTTACGCTTTTAACTCCTAAAGTATTATAACACAGACGAATAACAAAATCAAGGGGTTTTTCAAAAAAAATACGGTCAGCATGAAGTGACCGTATTTTGCATATTTACTTTATAAGCTTTTGAAGAGTTTCTATTAGCCGCGGAGCTTCGACCGGCTTTGTCAGATGCGCGTTCATCCCCGCCTGAAGAGACAGTTTTACATCATCTTCAAAGGCATTGGCGGTCATGGCAATGACGGGAACGGTACGTGCGTCTTCCCTTTTAAGTGAACGTATCGCTTCCGCAGCTTCAAGGCCGTTCATCACAGGCATTCTTATGTCCATAAGGATCGCATCATAGCTGTCTTCAGGACTTTCACGGAACATATCAACGCACTCTTTTCCGTCATTTGCATGATCAACTGTCATGCCGCTGGATTCAAGGATATTCTTAAGTATCTCGGCGTTGATAAACATATCTTCCGCCATGAGTATATGCCTTCCGGTAAGATCTTTTTCGGCGTTTTCTTTGTCAGAAGCGCAGTTTTTATCATAATTCTCAGTATTCTGTGCAGTCTTCAATGTGACCGTAACGGTGAATACCGAACCTTTTCCCTTTTCACTTTCGACTTCAATTTTACCGTTCATCATGTCGATCATGCTTCTGGTGATCGCCATACCAAGTCCGGTACTGCCGAACATGCCTCCGCAGTGGTTTTCTTCCTGTGCAAACGGTTCAAACAGCTTCGGAATGAACTCCTTGTCCATGCCTATGCCGGTATCCCTGATTATGAACCGCAGCGAGACCTTGTCTTCAAAACGTGCAGCTTCTTCAGTCGAAAATGTTACCGATCCGCCGGCCGGCGTATATTTTACCGCATTGGACAGAATGTTTATGAGGATCTGCTTGAGTTTCATGTCATCGCCGGTATAGAAATCATCCTCATGGCCGTGCATTTCACAGATGTATTTAATACCTTTGCTTTCACACTGGGAACCGATCATTGTATTAACCTGTGTCAGCAGATCACCGAAACGGAAATCCTCCGACTTTAAGGTCATTCGCCCGCTCTCGATATGTCCCATGTCGAGTATATTGTTTATAAGAGTGAGAAGATGTGCAGCAGCTGCTTTGATCTTTTCAAGATGTCCCCTTGTTTCTTCGGAAAGATCCGGATCTTTAAGCGCGATGTCGTTATAGCCTATGATCGCGTTCATCGGAGTACGTATCTCATGGCTCATGGAATTAAGAAACGACGTCTTGGCCGCACTTGCTTCACGTGCATGACTTAGGGCATCTGAAAGTGCATGATTCTTTGCCAGTTCCTCACGTGTTACTTTATCAACATCTGAAAGTCCGATCTCAACTGTATGTATTTTCCCGTCATTCTGTCCCTCTGTTTTACTGAGGTCAGTGATTCTGATCATTTCATACTTGTTTTCGACTGTCTGATATCTGTAGGAAATACTGGAGCCTGAAGAAAGTGTAGCGCGGATATTTTCCGGCTCAATAAATGCAAGGAATCCTTTTCTATCATGTTCAGAAACATATTTTTCAGCATATCGTCCGGACATGTCTGCAAAAGAACCTGTAATGCCGTTTAGATCATAATATTCCTTGTACTGATCCTCTGAGCGATAGCATTCAGCACTGTCACTGTCAAGATCAACCCGGTAAATTGAACGGTAATCTGATTCCACTGCAGTAATATACAGTTTGAGATGCTCGCTTAATTTACGGAAAGTCTGTGTAAGTATTCCGACCTCATCTTCGGCATTGTAATCAAGAGAAAAATCAAAGCTGTCGGAACTAAGCTTGCCGACCGCATTTATAAGACGGTGCAGAGGTGCAACTATGTGTCCGGTAAGTCTTGTTGCCAGAAGAATGAACATAGCCAAAAGTGCGATCATTACCATGATATTCTGAGCCATGAGACTGTGCCACAGTCTGTTGGTCGCAGATACCGGAACGGAAACGGTCAGTCTCATGCCGTTGTGGAGCTGCTTCCACACCGCTTCTTTTTTGACGCCATTACAGGTATATCTTATGATTCCGTCATCTTTTGAAAGAGCATCAGCAATCTTCAGACTCTCCTCATCAGATGCTCCGACTGTATCCGCAAACGGATGATAAACAAGATTTCCTGAATCATCGGTGATAAACGCATATCCCTCCTCGTAAAGGCGGATATTATCCACCTGGTTTCTCATAGTGGAACAGTCAATCTCGATACCGATAACTCCGATAAATTCGCTGTCAAGATAAACAGGAACATTATACGATATAACGCGGACGTCAAGATTATCAGTCACATACGGCGGCAGCCAGATAGGACGGCCGGTGTTTTTCGGTACAGTAAACCAGATAAGTTCATCTGTATTACTTGTATCATAAAGCGTGATGTCCGTTACTTCGTGCTCGGTGAACCCTGTTCCGTCAAGATTTGTGTACCAGAATCCCTTTACAGTATCGGACGCTTCAGGATCGATACGGTAGTAATATGTCAGCGCACCGTTTGTCGCCCCCATAGTTCTGTTGAAAAAGCCGCGCACCCTCTCCAGATGCTCAGGAAGATCTTTCTTGTCAAGTGATTTAAGATCTGCTTCAACATAAGCCTGAACATTTATGACCGACTGCTCAACGCTGTTGAAATAATAATCAAGATTCTTCTCGCCGGTCTCACATAAAAGCATAAGACTCTGCTCGGCATATTTGTCGCCGGTACGCTTTATCGCTGCTATGCCAAGAAGAGCAGATGTCATAACTGCGATAATTATTCCGAAAAGCGTAAGTGACGTAACTTTCGCCCTTATTGACTTTAATCCCATATCTGACTCCCCTTTTCTATATCATACCCTTTAATCTGCAAGTCAATATAATAATAAAATTATTATAGCACATATTTTATTAATTTAAAAGGGTTTATTTATATATTTCTGTTTAAAATAAACGAAAAAATCTTTTTTATGTTTACTGTAATTCTTGAAACCTACCGTCGATTATGATAGAATTATAGTAATAACTTTTTATGAGAAAGGGGTGGAGTGCAGACCTTGTAGTCTGCAATGAACATGAATAATATTGCTGTTGCAAATGAAACCATAAAAATAACCGCCGAAGGCTGCTATGAAAAAGACGGAAAAAAGATCAGTCTTCCGGAATGCGACTATGCTGCGGTTACTGTATATTCACCTGAAAAAGGTGCGGAACTTGCCTCTAAAACTGTGATTCCGGATGCACAGTTTTGTCAGATAACAGTGACGACTGAAGATTCCTTCGAAGCTTCCGGACGCTTTGAACATCCGTTTGTAATGAACTTTGCAAATGCTCACTGTCCGGGCGGCGGATTTCGTCTCGGAGCAAATGCGCAGGAAGAAGCGCTCTGTCGATGCAGCACACTGTACGCTTCGATCACTTCTGCTGCTGCAAAGGAAATGTACGTTCACAACAACACACGCATAAATCCGGTAGAATCAGACTACATGCTCTATTCTCCGAATGTATGTGTGTTTCGCGACAATAAATGTAACCTCATATTCTCGCCTTTTACCGCCACGGTTATAACCCTTCCGGCACCTAACAAACGAGGTGCGGCCATCGTGGCGTCCGGAACAAAGATAGCGGAAGCCATGACCAGACGAATAAGGATAATGCTTGCCATCGCTGCCGAAAACGGTCATAAAAATCTTGTTTTAGGAGCATGGGGCTGCGGAGCTTTCGGAAACAAGCCGGAAGATGTTTCAGAATACTTCCGGAAAGTCATTATCGATGAAGGCTACGGAAAACTGTTTGACAACATCTGCTTTGCCATTTACGGTAAGGAAACCTCACGCAATTACCTTGCATTTAAAAAGACCTTTTCATAAAAGAAGAAATCCCGGAACAGTAACTGTTTCCGGGATTTCAGTGTTTTATCCGGCAGCGATCACAAGATCCATGCTGCCGTCATCATATATAACTGCCATCATCGGCAGCCAGGAATACCATTCAGCAATGGCTGAATCTTTGAACATATATCTGTCGTACCAGTGATCTGTTCTCAGTGTTTTGCCGTAATGCTCAGCAACTATGCAAAGTTCTGAATTATTCAGAAGGAATTCATCATCTCCGTCATTTCGAGCCGGAATGATTTTTCTGACATCCGGAATATACTCCCAGGACTTAACATGAGCAAGTTCACTGTAATGCGCTTCCATAGCCGCATTTATATACTCCGTCTTTTTAT
>JBGUVZ010000651.1:0-5422 GCA_045220685.1 Oscillospiraceae bacterium
TATGTAATCAAAACATTGCAGGGAAATCATTGATTTTTATCGGAGGAAAATAAAAGTGAAAGAAAATAACTGGTATACTATCTGGAATAAAAAAAGTGTAGTAGGAAATGATAATACCGGAGATGAATTCAGAAGATTTTGTGAACTTAAGAAAGCTAATGGTTTTGATGAGGCAGTAGAGAACGCTGACGCATACTACAGGATATTTTACAAAAACTGGATTGATTTTTTCAATAAAGCGCTGGAATTGACAGGCGGTGAGATAAGTTCTGTCTATGAAGTCGGATGTGGAAGTGGTGTTAATCTGTTTATGTTTAAAAACAGACTTCATATGAACAGATGGGGAGGGTGTGATTATTCAGATTCTATGATACAAAGTGCAGTTATTTCAACAGGAGACGGAGATTTTAAGTGTTGTTCGGCTAATGAGATTACTGAAGAACCTAAATATGATTTGGTTATGTCCGAGAGCGTTTTTCAGTATTTTGAATCTGAAGAATATGCTGAAAAAGTGTTGCGAAAGATGATTCTTAAATCTGACAGACTTACTTATCTGGGAGAAATAAATGATAAACAGTTTGAGGAAGAACTAATGGAATATAGACGTAAAACCATCAGTAATTTTGAAGAACGCTATAAAGGGTTGAACAGACTGTTCCTCCAGAGAAATTGGATCGAAGATGTTGCTTCGGATTATGGAAAAAAGGTGATTTTTACTAAAGCCGATAATTCCGAATATATTAATGGAAGATATATTTTTAATTGTTTTATAATATAGAGAAAGCGCTGATTAATTAATAAGGAAGCACAGATGACATGATCAGTATTTCTATAGCATACTATGTAAAGGGTTATATGAAAAATGAAAGTAGTTTACGCTTGTTTCTGTACGGATATAATCCATGAAGGGCACATTAATATAATCAATGAAGCTGTAAAGCTTGGAGAAGTGATTGTTGGTGTACTAGACGATGCAGCAAGTATCAGGTACAACAGATTTCCTACTGTAAGTCTGGAAGAACGTATCAGAATGATTGAAAAAATACCCAAAGTTTCAAAGGTAATAGTTCAGGATGAGATCATGTACGACAGGATTTTTGAAACGATAAAACCGGACTATATTGTTCATGGGGATAACTGGGATGAACCTGCGATGCAGGCGATTCATGATAATATTATTGAACTTACTGAAAAACACGGTGGAAAACTTGTGGAAATACCGTATACTGATAATGAGTCAGTTCACAAAAAAGACAAGCAGATGATAGCCAAGCTTGCTATGCCCGAATTCAGAAGAGGAAGGCTCAGAAAACTGCTGAAAATGATTCCTCTTGTTAAAACAATAGAAGTTCACAGTGGACTTACCGGACTCATAGCTGAAAAAACTGTTGTTGCTGATAATGGTGACATAAATCAGTTTGATGCCATGTGGATTTCTTCTCTTTGTGACAGTACAGAAAAAGGCAAACCGGATATTGAACTGGTAGATATGACTTCGCGTTTCAGAACGATTGACGATATTATGGAGGTAACGACTAAACCTATAATATTTGACGGAGATACGGGAGGTCTTACGGAACATTTCGCCTATACTGTCCGTTCACTTGAACGAATGGGTGTAAGCGCAGTAATAATAGAAGATAAAAAGGGGCTTAAAAAGAATTCGCTTTTCGGAACGGAAGTAAAACAGACTCAGGCGACGATTGAAGAATTCAGCGAAAAGATACGTACAGGCAAAAAGGCACAGCTTACAGAAGATTTTATGATAATAGCCCGTATAGAAAGTCTTATACTAGAACGTGGAATGGAAGACGCACTGCTCAGAGCATTTGCATTTGTTGAAGCAGGCGCAGATGGTATTATGATTCACAGCCGTAAGAAAGATCCGGATGAAATTCTTGAATTCTGTGACAAGTTCCGTGAAAAAGATAAAACAACACCATTAGTAGTGGTGCCTTCGTCCTATAACACAATTACTGAAGACGAGCTTGCTTCTCATGGTGTTAATATATGTATTTATGCTAATCAGCTTCTCAGAGCGGCTTTTCCGGCTATGGAGAATGCAGCTGTGAGTATACTGAAACACCATAGAGCCAAGGAAATTGACAGCGAACTTATGTCTATTAAACAAGTTATTACACTTATAGATGAACTGTAGTAATTTTACGTTTATGTTCGTAATTATCGTTTATTCTGATGCAAAAACTAATAATGGAGATTAGTATGGAATCAATAAAAAAAAATATTTTACTTAATCCTGGTCCTTCGACCACAACTGATACTGTAAAATATTCGCAGGTAGTACCTGATATCTGTCCGCGTGAAAAGGAATTTGGCGGACTGATGAAAGGATTACGTGAAGATCTTGTCAAAATTGTACATGGAGATCTTAATAAATATACTTCAGTTCTATTCTGCGGAAGCGGAACAATTAATATTGATGTCTGCATAAACTCACTGCTTCCTGAAGGCAAGAAAGTACTTGTTATCAATAATGGTGCATACAGTACGAGAGCAGTTGAGATTTGTCAGTTTTATGGCTTGCTGTATATTGATCTTAAGTTTCCAGTTGATGAGTGTCCTGATCTTGCTGTAGTAGAAGAAATTTTAAAGAATAATCCTGACATTGCTCTTGTTCATACAACTCATAATGAAACAGGAACAGGTATTCTTAATCCGATACGTGAAATAGGCGCGCTTGTACATAAATACAATGCAGTGTTTACAGTGGATACAACATCAACTTATGCCATGCGCCCTATCGATATTGAAAAGGATAATATAGATTTCTGTATGGCATCTGCACAGAAAGGGCTTATGGCATTTACAGGTCTTTCCTTCGTGATCGGAAACAGGAATATAATCGAAAAATCAAAGGATTATCCTAAACGTTCATATTACTGCAATCTTTGGCTACAGTATGATTTCTTTGAACGTACAGGTGAAATGCACTTTACTCCTCCTGTACAGACTATATATTCAACTATTCAGGCTCTTAAGGAGTACTGGGCTGAAGGGGAAGAAGCCAAATGGGCAAGACATACCCGTGTATTTAATGCCATAAACAAAGGTCTTGATGAACTTGGCTTTCGTCAGGTAATTAAGCCTGAATGGAGGGCAGGTTTAGTATCTTCAGCAATTTATCCGGATGACACTAACTGGAGTTTTGAAGCCGTTCATGATTATTGTTATGAGCGCGGATTTACTATTTATCCGGGTAAGATATCCACAACAAATACTTTCCGCCTTTGCGCACTCGGGGCTATTGATGAAGGCGATATAGAAGATTTCTTTCAAGTGTTTCGTGAAGCACTTGAAAAGAATAATATCGCTGTGCCTGTTAAATACAATGATTGAAAATATTGGTTGACGAATTTTAAGGTAATAAAATGACTAATGAAATTGCAATTCTAATGGCCGCAGGGCTGGGCTCCAGAATGAGACCGCTTACAGAGAAAGTTCCAAAGCCGCTTGTAAAAGCATATGGAAGATCAATGATAGAGACCGTGATAAGTGGCCTTGAAGATAGAGGTATCGATCATATTTATGTAGTAGTTGGTTACCTTGGTGAACAATTTAACTTTCTTGAAGAAAAATATCCTAACTTAACTATTATCAATAATACTGAGTACAAGGAAAAGAATAATATATCTTCTGTTCATGCTGTGGCAGATATCATGAAAATTACAAACTGCTTTGTATGTGAAGCCGATTTGTTTGTATCTTATCCTGGTATATTCAAAGCAAAACTTGATAATTCATGTTATTACGGCAAAATGGTTAAAGGTTATTCTGCAGACTGGGTATTTGATGTTGATGATAACGGATGGATTACGCGGGTAGGCAAGTGCGGAACTGATACATACAATATGGTTGGAATTTCATATTTCAAACAGAAAGACGCTGAAATAATCGCTGAAGCAGTTAAAGAGGCGTATAAACATCAAGGGCATGAACAGCTTTACTGGGATGAAATAGTAGATCAGCAGCTCGGAAAACTGAAACTTTCAATCAATCCTGTTACAGCAGACCAGATCGTTGAAATTGATTCAGTAGATGAACTTGCTGAATTTGATCCTGATTATCAAAAGTACAATTTAGGAGAAATTTATGAAAGTTGAAAGCTTAGTAAATATTATAGGTGCTGATTTCTATACTGGTGTTCCTGACAGTCAGCTGAAAGCCCTGTGCAATTATCTTATGAACACGTACGGAATTGATTCTGCACATCACATAATAGCTGCTAATGAAGGCAACTGTACGGCTCTTGCTGCAGGTTATCATCTTGCAACAGGAAAGGTACCGGTAGTTTATATGCAGAACAGCGGTGAAGGAAATATAATTAATCCTGTAGCTTCACTTCTTAATGATAAAGTTTATGCCATACCGGTAATTTTTATTGTCGGTTGGCGCGGTGAAACGGGTGTACATGATGAACCGCAGCATATTTATCAGGGTGAGGTAACTGTAAAACTTCTCGATGATATGGACATAAAATCATTTATCATCAGTAACGATACAACTGAAGAAGAACTTAGGAATGCCATGAGTGAGTTTAAAGAACTTCTTGCTTCGGGAAAACAGGTGGCTTTTGTTGTGCGTAAAGGATCGATTACCTATGACGAAAAAGTTGAATACAGAAATGAAAACAGTATGTCACGCGAGGAGATCATCAGACACATAGCTGAATTTTCCGGTGAAGATCCTGTGGTTTCAACAACAGGAAAAGCTTCGCGTGAGCTTTTTGAAATACGTGAGGCGAAAGGCCAGTCCCATAAATATGATTTTCTTACTGTCGGTTCAATGGGGCACGCATCATCCATTGCACTCGGAGTAGCTTTAAACAATCCTGATCAGCGTATCTGGTGCATAGACGGAGATGGTGCAGTTCTTATGCACATGGGTGCTATGGCTGTAATAGGGGCACATAAGCCTCAGAATATGATACATGTGGTTATAAATAACGGTGCACATGAGACTGTCGGCGGTATGCCTACTGTTGCCGGAGAAACTGATTTTGTTGCAATTGCACGTGCGTGTGGCTATTCATACGCTGTAAGTGTTGATGATCCTGAAGCCCTTGATCAAGAACTTTCATTAGCACAATCAAGAAAGTCTCTTTGTTTTATAGAGGTTAAGTGTTCTATTGGTGCTAGAGAAGATCTTGGTCGACCAACAACGACAGCACTGGATAATAAAAAAATTTTTATGGATTTTTTGAGAGCATGATGTGTTGCTAAATAATTGTCACTATCAACAACTTAAGAATTCAATATAAAGCCATGGTGTAATGCACAAAATCATTTTTTAAAGTTTGTACACAATACCACTTGACAAATGTAAAATAATGTAAAAATCGAAATTAGGTATCTATTTTGATACACTCTCTAATTTCAAGGTGCATATTCGTGCTTACACTTTT
>JBGUVZ010000652.1:0-3413 GCA_045220685.1 Oscillospiraceae bacterium
GCTATAGAACCCGAAAGGAGGAATAAGGCAATGATCAGGAAAAAAGTTTTGCTCATTCTGGCGCTTACGACAGCAGCTTCGATCGCATTTTCGGTCACTGCATGCGTAGCTTCAAATAATCAATCTTCAGATACAACTGAAACGACAGTAAACAGCGTAGTAACAGGCGAAGAAATAACGAACGCTAATGACGGCGAACACGCTATCGAAGCCAACGGAAACGAAGCTGAGTATTCAAACATTAAAGTAACAAAGACAGGCGATTCCGCATCAGGAGACGAAGCGGATTTCTATGGTGACAACGCAGCGATTTTCGCAACAGACGGCGCCACATTAACACTCACAGACATCGTAGTCGATACGAACGGCACACACGCCAACGCAGTCTTCTCATACGGCAGCGGCACGACAGTCAATATCAGCAATTCAACGATAACGACATCCAGCAACTGCTCCGGCGGCCTCATGACAACAGGCGGCGGAACGATGAATGCGTCTAATTTAAACATTCACACGACAGGCAATTCTTCTGCAGCGATCAGATCAGACAGAGGTGGCGGAACCGTAACGGTTGACGGCGGAACTTATGTAACCGACGGCAAGGGCTCTCCTGCTATCTACTCTACAGCAGACATCACAGTCAGCAATGCCACGCTTGAATCCACAGTGTCTGAGGGCGTAGTAGTAGAAGGCAAGAATTCAGTTACGCTTAATAACGTAAATCTTACAGCCAATAACACAACACATAACAGCGATAAGTCCATCACCTACAACGCGGTAATGATCTACCAGTCGATGTCCGGCGACGCTTCTGTCGGCCTTGCAAAATTCACCATGGCAGGCGGATCGATCACAAATAAAAACGGAGACATCTTCTTCGTAAACAACACTGCAACAACGATAACTCTTGAAAATGTCGAGATCGTAAATCAGGATGCTGACGGAGTATTCTTAAGAGCAGCTGCAGCAGGCTGGGGTTCCGAAGGTTCCAACGGCGGCAAGGTAAATCTCTACCTCAAGAAGCAGGCCCAGACAGGCGATATCGTAGTCGACAAAGTATCAGCACTCAACCTGTATCTCTCAGACAGCACGACATACACAGGCGCTGTAAATGCAGCAAACGAAGGCGAAGTCTATGTTGAGATTGAAAAAGGTTCCAAGTGGGTCCTCACAGGCGATTCTTATATCACAAGCCTCACATGCGAAGCAGACGCTATCGACCTTAACGGCCACAAGCTCTATGTAGGCGGAACCGAATACACAACAGGCACAGCATCCACAGGTACTGCTTTGGAGATAGCAACTGAGTCTTCTTCATCCGGAAAACCGGACGGCATGCCCGGTGAACCTCCGTCAGGAGACAGACCAAGCGGAGAAAAGCCTTCAGGTGACTTCCCGGGCGATCCTCCGTCAGGAGAGAAACCCTCAGGTGACCCGCCGGGAGATCCTCCGTCAGGCGGTCCTGGAGGCAACGGCGGTGAGCCTCCCGCAAAGCCAAGCGAAACTACTACTTAAAAACAAAGGTTGTCTCAAATCGAGGCAACCTTTATTCTTTAGTGCGGTTTTGGGTTGTTTAACTTTTTGTCACCATTTTTCCGGTTTTCGTTGTACAAAAAGTTGAACTGAGCCCTGATTTCAACTTTTAGTCACTGATTTTCCGTTTCTCGTGATACAAAATGTGAAACAACCGGGCTGTTGACGTTTTGTAGACGATATCACGATTTTTGTCTACAGAATGAGCAAAAACGCTTGAATTTGCACATTTTGAAGACGATTTTCCGTTTTTCGTCTACAAAATGTGCAACAGCGCAGTACACTAGTCAATCAATACCATTCATAATTAAATCCGCAACTGACTCTACCGACATTCCGGTCGTGTTTATACAATTATCCAAGCTTGAAAAATACTTCAAAGACTTCAGTGAAACATTGAACCATTCCTCTGTACGCCATGGGCAGGTTACATCCGCTTCCCACTGTTTTCTTAACTGTGCTTCATCACTTACCAGAGTAACAGGTTTTACATTCAAACCCATATCTCTGATGCCGTTTATTAAGTTTTCGCGCACCTGTTCATCATCCATGATCCACGCAACAACTACCATTTTGCAGACAGAACAGTCCTTGTAATTGCTGATCATGTGAAGGATGTTGTTGACTGCCATATCCCTGGTTTCTTTGTTTCCGATAAACGGATGAAGATCCATGCACCAATCGCCGTCAATAAAGGCTGTACCTGGATTTGAATCCGCGATATATGTACCTACAGTTGTTTTCCCAATACCCATGGGGCCGTTAATAACAATTACGTTCATGAGTTATCCTTCAACACATAAAACTCTTCCAATGAATCAGCCTTAAGAATACTTTCATTATCTATAGGATCAAATTCATATATTTTTCCGTCCAATATGTAATACGGATTTCCTGCTCCGTCACCTGAAAAGACTACACCGTTTATTCCGTACTCTTCCTTGTAAAACTGAGTTTCCTTTTTGATCTCATCCAGAGAATAAACAATCCAACCGATTACCATCTCCTCACCGGTTTTGGGATGAATCATTGTCTCCTGTATTCCGTTCGTCTGACTCAGCAACGCTTTTAACTCTTTAGGCAAATCATAACTATCGCAGTCAACAGGCTCCTGCAATTTGATCATACCGTCGTAAAAATCTTTAATAGCATCGATTATCATTTTTCAGCTAACCATTCAAATATCTCTTTAATCAGTTTATCTGAGTTGTCTGTATTTGATCCCGGGAGAGCCATAATAAAAACTCCTGACCAGCTGTCCCAAGAGATAAATACATGTTCCTTTTTCATTCGTTCACCGAATTCCGGCAGGATCATTTTCTCGACAACATCTATATCGTTGCTGTCCAATTTTGAATTATCACAAGAGAGACTTCCGTTAGCAACTGTATGCAGCTCCCAGCCGTTATCACTTTTCGAAATTATTCCCATCGAAAATATAATCCTTACAATTCAATCGGCTTATATGCTAATGCTTTATCTGCTATTTCTTCGGGTGTCAGATCATCGTAGAAGATGTAATCGGTGACGTAAGGATCAAGCACACCTTTTTCCAGGAGCATTATGTCTCTGTCTGCCTCTGCTTCAGAAGCATACTTGCACGCCCGGATCCTTTTAACTATTTCTATGATCTGTTCTCTGGTAAAAGGCTCATTAACTTCCAGTTTCGGCATAAGAATGAGATCAACGACAGTATCAAGAGATGTGTATGACCAATAAGCATGGAAAGGTTCACACTCTTCGATAGTCTTACCTGTCAGTTCTTTAAGACGCACGCCTAATCTTTCGATCTCACTTTGGATATCAGGACTGTCAACGTCCTCTTCATCGTAAATAACGGCTAGGCGGTCTATTATCTCTCCTACTTCTTTCCTAATGTC
>JBGUVZ010000653.1:0-3591 GCA_045220685.1 Oscillospiraceae bacterium
ATGTCATTTTCCATCTGGATCATCGACTTGTGGAGAGATTCTATTTCGTCACCGGTACGAATTCGCAGGCCGGAGAATACATTTTTATCTCCGTCGTTTTTCTGACCGTACTGTCTTGCAGTCTGTGAAAGAGATTTTATCGGATTTACGATCCTTCGGTGTACATACGGGATGAACAGAGCACAGATAAGTGCGATGAGTATGGTCAGTATGATCGTGAGCTTGGTGATAAAATCATTTTCAGTAGCAAGTACCTCTTCCATACTCAGATCTACCGATGCGAAGCATACTATTTCATGATTACTGTCATATACAGGCATACATGCTGTTACGACATTGCCGTATTCAGGCGTGTTGGTTATAAAAGCCGGGAATCCCTGTGAAAGATCATCAAGATACGGATAGCAAACATCTTCTACAAAGTCAAAGCATCCCGGAGTTACTATCTCATCTTCATCGTATGCTGCATCGACTATGTATACAGCATTCTTAAGTTCCGTATCAATGAACATTGTATAGACACAGTCAGCTTCACTTGAGTCCTGAAGCTTTCTGAGCTGATCTCTTACTTCGATATAAGCGTCATCTTCCATAAGATGAATAAACTGTTCCGAATACTCTTCAAACTCAGGAGTTTCCCACTTAGTATTATCGGTTTTGTTTTCGGAATCGTAGTATATTTCCGTTACCTTATCTGTTATTTCCTTTAGTTTGTCGCCGTCGATCATTACTGCAGCAGTAGCAGCAAGAGAATCGGCTGTGATCTTGTATTCGTCATTCAGCACTTTACGGAATACATAGTCGTTTACGGTAATACAGGTCAGACCGAGTATAACTGCATTGACTATAACAAGTGCGGTAAGTTTTTTCCCTAATGACATTTTCATATCATATTTCCCCCTAATATCAAAAATCCCGAAGTACAGATCCACCTAAGCCGGAAAATCTGTTCTGTATCAGTGTTTCCCTTATATTGTCCTTTCGGCTTTCATTGCCTTTTTTTGTTCGTACATTCGCTGGTCAGCGAGTATTTCGACATCATCAAAGTCATCTTTTTCCGGATCATACGGTGCATATCCGTAAGCAAGTGCAAGCGGAACAGGAGGTTTTTCCTTTTCGTTGTACTCTGCTGCGGATGAGAGCATTACTCCGATCATTTCATCGATAACTTTATCTTCAGCGAAGTCTGCGATAGCGACGAATTCATCACCGCCGGTACGGTAGCAGGCACCTTTTCCCTCAAAGCCTTTGCGTATGCAGTTCGCAGCAGCTATTATGTGCCGGTCGCCTTCAGCGTGGCCGTATACGTCGTTTACAGTTTTCAGAAAGTTTATGTCAAGCTGTACGATAACGCACGGCTTTTTGCTTTTCCGGATCTCTTTTTCCTTTTCGTGAAATGCCGCACGGTTTGCCAGTTCTGTAAGTCCGTCGGTGTAAGCCATTTTCTCCATGAGTTCTGCACGCTTGCGTTCAACCGCCAGTCTGCCTCGTTCTCTGATAAGGTAAACGCCTTCTGAAAAGATAAAGATAAGAACACCTAGCAGAGTAAATGTACTATTGCTTTCGTCATTATTCTGGTTTACCCAGTAGCGTACAAGATCGGTTGCAACGCCTATTACAGCAGCAGTCATACCGATAAGTGACATGCGTACAAATACAGCGCTTGTCTTTTTATTCTTTATTGCATTCAGCATCAGGCAGATGACCATGATCAGAGATGCAGCTATGCAGATATGTGAAAGGAAAAGCAGATTATGAGGATCAACAGTTCCGGTCGCCGAAAGTACAATGTTTGTTAAGAGATTGGCTCCGACGAGAGCTATCATAGCAGGCAGAAATTTCGTATCTCTGTTGTGTGTGGCACTTGCCATGAATGATACCGGTGTATATGGAATGAGTATCAGACACAGATATGCAAGCATTTTTACACATTCCGGATGCGTGGTGTAGGTCTGGAGCAGTAAAGTATCATTTGCTGACCAGAAAGACACCAGCATCGAAAAAGATCCGAGCGCAAAGAAATTAAGCGCCTTGGTCTCGTTAAGCTCGCGTGAGGTAAAGCCCATAATAAGCATTACAATTCCGAACCCTGTCATGACCATACAAATCAGAAAACTGAATGAGCCTTTATGGTAAATGTCAGCGATGAAAACGGCTGCATCCTCAATGCATACAGATGTGACGATCGCTTTTCTGTTGTTATAGACAGGATGAAGTTTAAGAGTGATCTCGTTTGCGTCATCAGGAATGGATACCATATGGAAGTACATTCCGTATGATTTTCCGTATACAGAAGCCTGTTCCGGTGCGTATTTATACGCCGGATTCCCGTCAAATTCAATTTCTAACCAGGTATCAGAACTTCTCATGCAGATACTCTGATTATATTTATCGATATCACTTATGTTTCTGGTAAATTTCAGGTCTCCTTCCGGAAGATCAGAAAGAGAATATTCCGTACCGTCTTCGTCTATCCATCCTGACATCAGGTCGATAGCCGCCTTTCTTGTATGACTGCTCGGAGGTGAAAGTATAAGGTAAGCTATGATCACCAGTGCAATTGCAAGAAACGGAAGAAGGATATCAGTAACAAGCAGTATTCGTTTATGTACAGATTCATTTTTCATTGATCCAATACCTCATATCATAAATGCATTTATTCATTTCCGGACCCGCTCTGTTCATATATCATGTGAGTCCAGCACTTACATATCTGTAAGACTATTGTTCTGAAGAATATGTTTGAAAAATATAATGAAATGAAAAATACTTAATATTATTATACTGCAAATTGTCCGTATTATCAATAGTTTTATTCTGGAAAATTGTATATTAAAGATAATATATCAAAAAAGAACCGGCACCTATTCGAGTGCCGGTTCGATGTAAAGCGCAACAAAAGCGCTTGTTTTACGTATTCTCCGCAATCATCTTGTCGATGAACTGTTTTGCTGCGCGGGCGGAGCGGCCGCTCTTGGCTATGGCGAACTGCTCTGCTTCGGCGAAGAGTTTTTCTTCCGGAATTGTAAGTCCGTTCTGGGCTGCGAGTCCGGCAACTATCTTAAGATATTCGTCCTTAAGCGGTTTTGAGAATGAGATCTTCAGACCAAAACGTTCGGAAAGGGAAATGAGCTGCTGAACGGTATCGTTTCTGTGAACGTCGTCGCCGTTTCTGTCCGAGAAGTTTTCCTTTACAAGGTGTCTTCTGTTGCTTGTTGCGTAGATGGCGATGTTCTGTGTACGAGCGGAAACTGAACCTTCGAGTATTGCCTTCAGTGCACCGAAATTGTCGTCGTCCGACTCGAAGCTTAAGTCGTCAATGAACAGGATGAACTTAAGCGGATTGCAGCTGAGGCTGTCAATAACAGTCGGAATATCACGAAGCTGATCCTTTCTGATCTCGATGATCCTGAGTCCTTCGTTTCTGTATTCATTGGCAATAGCCTTTACAGATGAAGATTTACCAGTACCGGCATCACCTGTGAGAAGAACGTTGGATGCTGGCTTTCCTCTGAGAAGAGCGAGCGTATTGTCGATGATCATCTCGCGCTGAACTTCATATCCGATAAGCTGAGAAAGCTTGACTTCATC
>JBGUVZ010000654.1:0-5876 GCA_045220685.1 Oscillospiraceae bacterium
AAGGAACACGAACTCGGCAAGTACAACTTCGCATTTGACGAAACAAGAACAAGACAGACTGTTTCAGAAGATATAACACTCGCATTCAAGGAAGTTGACGGTATCAAGCCAAACCAGCAGAGAGAAACTGCTTCACCTTCACCTTCACCTTCACCGTCACCATCTCCGTCACCGTCTCCGTCACCTTCACCTTCACCTTCACCATCACCAGAACCTGAAGATTCAGAACCTGAAGAAGAACCTTCTGAAGGAAATGATGATCAGGATAACGCAGAAGACGGAGATCAGTAATGTCTTTAGATAAAACAGGACTTATAATAAAGTCCATCGGGGGACTCTATTCAGTAGAGTCTCCTGATGGTATTTATGAATGTGTTGCGCGAGGAATATTCAGGAAAGAAGGCCGCAGTCCATGTGTGGGCGACACGGTGACTTTCTCGGATGAAAAGGTTATAAAGGATATCCTCCCGCGAAAAAATCACATCATAAGACCGCCGCTTGCAAATCTGGATCAGCTCATTTTTGTAGTGTCCGTGTGTGAGCCGGCACCTAATCTGTTACTTCTTGATAAATTCATCGCCATAGCAGAATACAAGAACATCAAGCCTGTTGTGGTGATAACAAAAGTGGATCTTGATAGATCTGACAATATCTTTTCTGTCTATACTAAAGTCGGTATTGATGTGGTCATCATAGACTATACTGACGACAGTACAGTGCAGAAACTCAAATCAATGCTTGCCGGAAAGATAAGTGCATTTACAGGCAACAGCGGAGTAGGTAAATCAACTCTTCTGAATGCCATTGACAGCACGCTTGGAATCAAGACAGGCGAGATAAGCAAAAAACTCGGACGAGGCAGACACACCACCAGAGAATCACAGCTTTACAAGCTTGAGGACGGTGGCTACATTGCTGATACTCCGGGATTTTCGACTTTTGAGACAAACAAGTATGATATAATAAAAAAAGAGGAGCTCAGTGCATGTTTTACTGAGTTTTCAGATTTTTCAGGGAACTGTCGTTTCAGTGACTGTTCGCACACCTGTGAAAAAGGGTGTGCAGTAATTCAGGCTGTAAAGGACGGACTCATTCCTGAAAGCAGACATGAGAGTTATTGTCAGATGTATGAAGAAGCTAAGGCTATTAAGGATTGGGAACTTTAGAAAAGCTGTACAGATTCTCCTTACCGCAGCAGCAGGTGCTGCGATCAGATCTGTGTTTGTAAAGCTTTCATAAAAGAAGGAGAAAATAAAGTTTATGGATAAGAATATCGGGGTTATTCTCGACGGCAGATACGAAGTAAAAAAACGTATCGGTGTCGGCGGAATGGCTGATGTGTACAGAGCATATGACCGTCTGGAGGGACGGGATGTTGCTGTAAAGATCCTTAAAAATGAATATACAAAAAACGATGAGTTCCTGCAGAGGTTCAAGAATGAATCGAAGGCAGTATCCATGCTGTCTCATCCGAACATCGTAAAGGTGCTGGATGTGGGCTTCAATGATGAAATGAGATTCATCGTTATGGAATATATTGACGGCATTACCCTGAAGGAATATATGGAGTCGCAGCAGAAGCTGGACTGGAAGGAAGCCTCACACTTTACCATCCAGATACTCCGTGCTCTGGGACATGCTCATGACAGAGGAATAATACACAGGGACATCAAGCCTCAGAACATTATGATGTTCGAGGACGGAACAATAAAAGTCATGGACTTCGGTATTGCCAAGTTCACTTATGAAGTAGGTATAACCGAAACGGCGCAGACCATCGGTTCAGTTCACTATATAAGTCCTGAACAGGCTGGCGGAAAGCAGACCGACGGAGCAAGTGACATCTATTCAGTAGGTATCATACTGTATGAGATGCTTACAGGCAAAAAGCCGTTCGATACGGATAATCCTCTTACGGTAGCGCTCATGCAGATGAACGATGATCCGAAGATGCCGAGAAGTATTAATCCTGATGTTACAATAGGACAGCAGGAAGTAATACTAAAGGCAATGGAAAAGGATTCGGCGGACAGATATCACAATGCGCGTGAAATGATACGCGATATTGAACGTCTGAAAAGTGATCCTGACCATGTATTTGGCTATGTTTACAAAGGCTCGCCTCATCCGAAATTGGAAGAGGAAGAAGAGTCAGAAACACCGGAGAACACAGAGCCGGTTTCCGAAACAGAACCGGAGATCACCGAACAGGATCCGATGGAATACGATCCGGACGAAGCAACGCCTAACTACTACATTGATAAGAGGCATGAAAGCGAGTCAAGAAGAAAGCGTATGGCAAGGCGAAAGGCCGAGCCTGTTACGGAAGCTCCGCCGGAGTATGAGACACCGGGCAGCGGCTTAGGATTCAAGCTTGCAACGGTTGCAACCGTCATCGGAATGATCACTGTGGTAGCTTGTTTAGCAGGATTTATTTCCGGATTTTTCGGTAAAAAGGAAGATGACAGGTTCATCATGCCGGAACTGGTTCCTAAGAATTACAGCGAGATGGTAAGCCGGTACGCCGGAGATCTTGTGATAACAATAAAAGGTGACCCGCAGTTATCGGAATACGCAGCCGATACAATAATTGAGCAGAGTATTGAACAGGGTTCTGAAATAGAAAAAGGCGCACAGGTATATGTCGGAATAAGCAGCGGCAGAAATCTGGTACCTGACGTTACCGGACTTAATGCAACTGAAGCCTGCGACAAGATCAACAAGGCAGGATTCAAAGTACTGCTCAAACCGATCTTCAACGACAAGATTGCCTATGACGATGTTATCCGCATATCGCCTGAAGCAGGCACAAGTATGGAGGTTACCGGTGAGGTTACTCTGTATGTCAGCAAGGGTGCTCCGGACGATTCACAGATAGTTCCGAATGTAGTCGGAAAACAGAAGGAAGAGGCTGAAAAGCTTCTGAAAGATGCCGGATTCATCGTTGAGTTTGAAGAAAAGGATGACAAGGCACCGGAAGGTGAGGTCATCAGCCAGAACTTCCCTGGCGACACACTTGTAAATCCGAAGGAAAAGATCGTTCTTTACATCAGTACAGGAAAGCTTCCTGAGCATGACGTTACAATTGATCTTAAGTTCCCTGAAGGAGCAACAGGCGTATGTACTTTCAGAATTTATGTTGACAATGAGCAGACTGATGCCATTGAAGATATAAACATAGAAGGCTTTGAAAACTACAGCATCGACGTTACCGGTTCTGAAAAGAAGACGGTAAAGATCGAGATCATGAACATATTCACAGGTGAGAACGAAGTTCTTGGTGAATACAAGGTAGATTTCGAAGAGGATAAGGTTGAAGTTATAAAGGATCACATGAAGGAAGCTCTCGAGAAGATAGGTTCACTTAATCCTGCAGAAACAACGGTTGCAGTGACAACACCATCACCTTCTCCTTCACCGTCGGCACAGCATTCACCGACACCAGCTTCACACAGTCCTTCACCGTCTCCGTCACATTCACCTTCTCCATCACCTTCACCGTCACCGGTACATACCGAGCCGGCTGAAGTTACAGAAGTTCCTGAAGAAACGGAACCTGAGAATGTTCCTGATGATCCGTCGGAAGAACCGGCGCCGTCAGAAGAATAAATTTATGAATAGCGATTTGAAAGGAAATTTTAGTTCAAGATGAAAATGAGAAAGATCGCAGCTGCGGCATCAGCTCTGGTAATGGCCGCAATGCTCGTATCATGCGGGGAAAAAACAAACACTGTAAAACCTGATGTCAAAACTGAAAAGGTAACTGAAGCAAACACTGATGAAAAAGCAGCAGAAACAGAAGTACCTGATGCCGATACCACAGAGTCAGTTTCAGAGGTAACAACAGAACCTGATCCGACATCACTTGCGCACAATCCCCTGACAGGTGAATACGGATACAATGCCGATGCAGTCGGCAAGAGACCGGTCGCAGTAATGATAAACAACATTGACCAGTCACTTCCTCAGTACGGTATCAGTTCTGCAGACTACATTTACGAAGTAGTCGTTGAAGGCGGTATAACAAGACTCATGGCAGTGTTCGGTGACTACACAAATGTTCCGACACTCTGTTCCATCAGAAGCTGCCGCTACTACTACCCGCTTATCGCAAACGGTCTTGATGCAATCTACTGCCACTGGGGCATGGACATGACCATTGCAAAGGAAACGCTTGAACGTCTCGGAATCGACAGATTCGACGGAGACAATTCATCAAGCGGACTTTTCTACAACGATGAAAACAGACTGGAATATTACGCAAGAGAACACACAGGATGTCTTGACGGCAGCCAGCTTCCTGCAAACATTGAAAACGCCGGTTTCCGTACTGAAGTAAAGAACGGCGGAGCTGACTATATGAAGTTCGCAGAAGGAACAGAGTTCCTTAACATCTCTGATGAAGACTGCGAAAGCATGACAATAACATTCTCCGAGTCATACTTCAGCACATTCACTTATGACAGCGAGACAAAGACATATCTCAAGCAGCATTCCGGATCACCTCACATGGATGCAGCAAACGACAAGCAGCTTGCATTTACCAATGTATTTGCACTGAAGACAAACGTTTATCTCCGTGAAGACGGATACCGCATGGACGTTGAACTCGACGGCGGCGAAGGATACTACTTCTCCGGCGGAAAGGTCAAAGCAATAAACTGGACCAAAAACGGTGACGACAGCAACTTCAGATTCACCGATGCTGAAACAGGCGAGGAGATCACAGTAAACCGCGGTAAGTGCTACATCGGTATTACAAGAAGCGTTTCATTCTGATAATACTGTGCAGATCAGCAGACAGTAAATGAAAAGCGTATAGACAAAGGATTTTAGTTCTTTGTTTATACGCTTTATTTTTTTTGATGCAGTTTTTCGAAATGGGATCTGCTTTATCATTCCGTAAATGATTTGATAACAGCGATCAATTCACATTGATCACGCTTCAGCAGAAGTAATCATATTCTCACGGTTTACGATCGGGATAAGTCTTTTTCCGATAACGGCTGCGACTATGCAGGCGATTATATCGCTTGGGACAGGAGTGAGAAATCCGGTTACGATAATCGGCCAGATACGTGTCGGTTTGTCGAGCCAGAGATTGCAGGCTGCGAAGCAGTACGGAAGGCCGAAAGCGTAGATTACGAGAATACCGGCAAAGCATCCGGCGAGAAGACGTATCATTGAAAGGGGACCGCTGTAGACGATCTTTCCAGTCAGATATGTTCCGGCGATAAATCCGATAAGGTATCCGAAGGATGGTTTAAGTACATAGGTTATTCCGCCGCCTCCGGTGAATACAGGTATTCCGGCAAGACCGATGATGACGTAGACGGCACAGGCAGCTGCACCTTTGCGGCTGCCGAGCAGAACTCCTGCCAGAGCGGTAAACAGTGTCTGAAGGGTTATCGGGCAGATCGGTGTCGGGATCTTAATAAATGCTCCTACAGCAATGAGTGCTGCGAACATGGCGATGAGAACAAGGTCTTTTGTTTTTGTGGCTGATTTCATAGTTACACCTCAGAGTTTTTATTTCGTATACCATTGTATCACATCACATCATTATTGTCAACTGAAAATTTAAAGTAAAGTATACAATCAAATAATAAAAACCGGACTCCTGCAAATAAACTACAGGAGTCCGGAAAAATGAAGGATGTTGATGTCATATAAGATGGGTGTTGTGTCTGAAGTTCCGGCGATATGAAACTTCAGTTTGTCCCGGTGCGGATTATCGTGCGAAGCCCCGCAGATCCATTTAAGGAAATCCGGCGAATCAGGATTTCCGCCTTGATCAGTTTTTAGTATAGAAACCGTTTATGCCGTTTTCAATGAGGCTGCATGCTGTAGCTGCCATCTTTTCAGGTGTGCCGATG
>JBGUVZ010000655.1:0-4975 GCA_045220685.1 Oscillospiraceae bacterium
CGTTCTTTCAAACAGAACATTAGGCAGCGTAAATGCTCCAGCGATCTGGCAGAGAGTCATCGAAAAGTCCCTTAATGCAAAGGTCGATGTATCTAATTACGAGCACCGCAGAAATCTTCTATATTCGAACATCATCGATGCCGGATTTGACGCGGTAAAGCCTAACGGAGCGCTCTATATCTTCATGAACACCCCGGAAGGCCTGACCGACGACAAATTTTCTGAGATCTGCGCTTCAAAGAACCTTTTACTCGTTAAGGGTTCCAGTTTCTCCAGACCCGGCTACTGCCGTCTCGCATTCTGCGTTTCAGAGAACACAATAAAGAATTCCCGTCAGGCATTCTTTGCGATCGCCGAGGAGCTCGGGATCTCTCACCGCGCTTCACTCTGACGGCAAAATACAAAGGCCCGGCCGAAGCAGCCAATATCAACAGACCCAAGACCATTGCAGGAGAAGTTTCTTCTCCTGTTTTTGGTATCGGAGGATGCTGATACTTTAGTGTCTGATCTTTGTTATTAAGATCGTTGTGCCTTACTATCTCAATGTCTCTTTCCTGTGTTCCTGCCTGTTTCTCATCATCTGTTGCTACATCGATTATGTTCTCAAATATGACCACCGATTCTCCGAACTTCAATGAATCAAGTTTGAATTCCAGCGGTACAGTAACAGTGCCGTCACTTTTTTCAGGAGTAAATTGAATACTGTTCGTTACAGGTATTCCGTCATTCATGATCTGTGTTCCGTCAGTTTTATAGAGCGTTGCAACTGCCAAATAAGTCTTCCCAGGCGTGAATCCTTTATACATGACCTTATCGGAGATCTTCGTCTTACCGCTCGTTACAGGTATTATCTTTGAATTGCCTTTCGCACTGGCAACTGTTGAAGCGTAAGGTCTGTAAACTGTCTGTTCTTCATCATTTATGTTTTCATGTACAGCTATCTGAGCTGATGTCTTAGTGTCCATAAGTTTTTCAAAGACGACGACAGCTTTGTATTCATATGATATCTTTACATTTTCAAATATGACTTCTACAGTTCCGTCACTTCCTTCAGGCGTGAACTCCACAGATTTGCTGTAAGAATTACCGTCATGATCGACATATGGTTTCCCGGTGCCTTTATCCATTAAAGTGCCATTGATCTGATATTTCTTTCCTGCTTTCAGGCCCTTATATTTGACTGTATCGATGATATCAGCCGTTTCAGAATACGTTATCGTATGTGTTTTGTTTGTCCCTTCCAGCGCTGAAGTCTTTATCTTGACAGGTCTTAGGGTCTGGTAATCATCGTTAAGATCAAAATGCGTGACAAGATCGACGCCTTTTGAATTCAGTTTTTCCGTTGCGACTATGTCTCCTTTTAGCATGGTGGTATCGATGTGTTCAAATTTAACTTTCACATACCCGTCTTTACTTTCAGGCATAAACTCCAATGTAACTTTATATGATCTGTCATTTCTGCCAAGCAGCGGTTTTCCGCTCTCTTTATCAAGAAGAGTTCCTGTAAGTTTGTATTTGTTTCCCGGAATCAGATTCTTATACGAAACATAATCAATAAGGGTTACGTCTTTTCCGCAGGATAAAATCCTTGAATTTTCTTTGTTATTGAATTCATCTATTTTTTCATCTATCAGTTCGGTTTTTATATCAGGTATATTTATCTGCTGGTCAATATTGCTGATGTCATCATGTTTCAGATACAGATGCTCATTCCCTGTTGCATCGATAATGTAGAATTCTTCCATTACGGTTAGTGTTTCACCTTTAAGTACCGAAGCATCAATAACGAACGGGATCCTTATGTTCCCACTTCTTTCTTCATCTGTTTTAACCGTAAGCTGAGTATCAAAAGGCTCAACGACTTTTGTTCCGTCAGATCTGACGAGCCATGCCCTGATCTTGTATGTATATCCCGGCAGAATATTGGTATATGTCAGGATGTCAGTAATGCTTACGCCTTTCTCAGCAGCTATCTCCTTAGTGCCCGAAGCAGTACTCACTGCTAATGTTGAGATTGCCGTTTTATAATCGTTATAGTATTCTGTTTTTCCATCCGAAAAGTTCTCTGCGCTCTTATCATGAATGGTCGATCTTGAAGCAGATGTCCCCGCAGGATCACTGCTTGAACCTTTTATGATGTCTTTTGCAAAACGTACAACAATTACTCTTACATCCTTGCTCAATTCTGATCCCGATGGAGCCTGGGTTTCTGATATGACAAAAGTTCCCTGCGGGACTATAAATCTTCCTGACTGATCAGTAAAAAGCTTATCACCGCTTACAAAGTGTTCGTTGTCATATTTGAGTATTCCTTCAATATCAGTTTTAAATATCCATTTCCTTGAAGGCGTTTTCTCCTTATAACTGTCACCTTCATAAAAGCCCGCATAGTATGAGATCCTGAATTGTGCATCATTCACCGGAATCATGGAAATTACATTATCAGAAAGCTCCTCGTTTTTTACCTTCTTTAAAAGACAGTCAAATCCGGTAAAGACCAGCTCGTCAGCGAATTCAACATCTGTTTTATGGTCTTGGATTATCTCAAATTCCTTTTGTTCAGTATCAAGATAAAAACCATATCCCGAATGAACCTCTTTTGCAATGTATTCACCCACCGGAAGAGATATATAACCGTCTTCGCCCATCAGATCATCTCTTTTTGCTTTATCGGGTCCTGATAATTCTTTAACTCTTCCGTCCTTCCCAAAAACAACCGTCAACGCTGTATTTCCGCTTTCTTTATAAAAAATATTAAATGTAGTTCCTTCAAGTGAATAAGTGCTCAGATCGACATTAACACCTTCAGGTGCAAGCATTTTCTTGATGAATGATGCTTTGCCCTTTATAACTGCTTCATTTAATACGATCTTTTCCTCTAAAACAGTAAAGACCGACGGATCGGCTGAATAATAAACTACTGCGCTATTTCCCTCCTGTCTTATCTTCATTATCAGTGGTTTTGATGCGTCTGCTTCCTTATATCCTTTCGGTGGTTTGATCTCAGTGATAACATAAGTACCCAGAGGCAGTTTGCTTAGGCCTTTAATTTTAGAGAAATACCCTGAAGGATCTGCTGCCGATAAAGTCTTTAAACTGAATTCAAATCTTCCTTTGCCATTAGCATCAGATATGCCGTTGATGTTTAAGGATACTTTTGCCTCTAATGCTTCCCCATTTTCGTTCTCCAGAATATCCTTGTAACTGTCAATGCCTACCGAATCATAGTAATCAACACGAAAAACAGCATCTGACATCTTAATGCCTGTTATCTTATCCCAGCCTTCTGCATCGTTTTTCTCCAGGATCAAAGCAGAATCACTTCCGATAGGTTCATCGGAAACATTAATTGTTACGACGCCATTGTTCGCAGATGAGAAATTCACATTATACTTTTTATCGCTTAATACATAACCAGAGCCTGCAGCCAACTCTTTTATGTAGTATTTCTTGTTTATGTCTTTGATCTGATAAACATCTGTTTTGCCGTCATTATCAAAAATGAATTCATGTAGCAGTTTCCCCGCAGAGTCATAAAGACCGTACTTCGTTCCTGCAAGCTGATAGCAGCTGTTCAAGTTCGTCATAAGCGGTGTTGCAGAAGCCTTTTTGACTGCTAACTTCGCAGGCGCAACGAAATCCGGATAGTTTAAAACTGCAACATGTGTATACTTCTTTTTGCCTGATCCTGATTCACTCTTTGAATATGGAACTCCTGTTTTCTGATCTCCTCCGGGTGCATCGTATACTTTTTTACCGGAACCCGCGTATATGGCAGCATGTGTCCACTTGAATACTTTGTTTTTTGTACGACCGAAAAGAATGATACTTCCCTTCTTTGCACCAAGTTTACTAAGACAAGCTTTCAACCCGCCGTTTTTCTTAATGTTGATACCGCCTGGTGCTCCAATGTTGTGCGGTGATTTTTTTGACCACGTGGTACATCCGTCTACAAGATGGTATTTAGAGTTAGTCAGGCTCACGCCATTATAAGTAACATTACCGTTTTTCCGCTTTAATCCCGGTATTAGATCTTTACTGTTGACCTTAAGGCCAGATATCAGTTTCAGAGCCTGAGCATACGCAAGATTCACATATCTCATGCAGTCAACTTTGCCGTTTCCGGTTCCGTATTTGGCACCTTTCATAGCCTTGCATGCTTTAATGACTGCACTGCCGAAATCTTCAGATCTTAAATAACCGGCAGAGATCAGATCGTTTTTAGTAGGCCAAGTCATTTTGGATTTATCTACAGAAAACTCAGGACCATCTTCTTCATCTTCATCATTTTGATCATCAGTTTCACCGGTTTCGTATTCCTGATCCTGCTGATCTTCAGGTATTAAATACTCTTTTGCCAATCCTGATGTTTTTCCCGCGATCATTAGGCCTGCAAGGATCGCTGCAGCTTCAGATGTGGAACCTGCCTTTATATAGTATTCAACAGACTTACCGTAATTTGACTTTGCTAATTTGTATCCTTCATTATCAATCGCACCGGCAGTAACTACGCCGTCAATGCCAGCAGGTATATATCCTGATGCATCAGCATTGTTATTACCGGCTGATGCGATTACTTTTATTCCCTTTGATGTTGCTTCGTTAATAAGTGAAATAAACTCTTCGTATTCACCATTATCTTTAAGCGAAATCGCCATCAGAATGTATTCGCATTTATGGTCAATGGCATATCTTACTCCTGCGTAAACATCTGAAAGACTGCCCTTGCCGTTATCTGCAACTGCCTTTACCGAAATGATATATGCATCATTGGTATTATTAAGAATAAGAGTTGCCATTTCTGTTCCGTGTCCGTTATTGTCTGTTCCGTCATCACCTAAAAGAGAGATCTTCTCATTTGCGATATCAGAACCCGTATCAATAATCGCGATCTTAATTTTCGCTTCAGGGTTGACCTTGACGTCTTTCGAACAGGTTAAACATTCGTCTGTACAGATACCAAAGCTTGCTTCCT
>JBGUVZ010000656.1:0-4755 GCA_045220685.1 Oscillospiraceae bacterium
ACCCATACATGTGCGGTTCTATGGAGTATCCCGGCTTTATGGGCTTCTTCCCGACTGACAGTCTTCCCGGTCGGGCTGCCGTTTTCATCAACGATGTCCAAATACTCCATCGCCGGTCGTTCACCTCCTGTTTTTGGCCTTCTATAGGATTGCCCGGGCATTACGTCGTCAATGCTCATTTCCAAATTGGCATTTTGAGCGCCTTCCTACGGCTTATCCGGTCTCTGTGCAGGGCGTCAATCTGATAATAATCTTCGCTCGTACAGCAAAGATATTTTAAGTATAAAAGTTCTGAAAAAACTTGTCAAGAAAAGCTGAAAACACTGCTCGGGTTGCTTCCGTTGAGTATCCCAAGCAGTGTTTTATTGCAGGAAAAACGTCAAATTTCTTTTACATTTTTGCGCCTTGCATATTTCTTTGAGAGCTTAAAGCAAGAACGGAACCGTTCAGTTGATCTGCTCCATGACGAAGCATAAAGCAATGTAGATTTTCGCCTCGTCAAACTCTTTATATAAGTTCGCAATACTTCTCGTTTCGAGTATATTCTTTGGGATTTTCCCTATATTTGTTGAAGCCACTTTTCAAAGATTTTCAAATCCTATCACTTCATCTTCACCCTTTTGAGTAAATTCTGAGTAAAGTTGAGTAATAAAACCTATCTCATGAGCTTGACATTTTGGCAAGTATTCCTGAATTTTTTCATCGGAAGAGTTATCTTTCGATTTGTTGCCTTTTAGCTGCTCTGAGAAAATGTCCGGGTAAACCACTTTCCCCTTTTTCTTCATGCCAAACTCTTTTTTCTTGAAATTTTCTGTAACTGTAACATAGATATCTAAAGTAACCTTAAGACTCTTATGCCCCAACACACTCTTTACTGCAAGAGGGTTACACTTGTTCTCGATTAGCCTCGTTGCACAAGTATGTCTCAAAACATGACAAGTGAAAACCGGAAGCAGTACGTTATCTATCTTCTTTTTATCTTCCAGAGTTTCATCATTATATTTCAAGATTATCCGTTTTAAGGCTTGATTTAAGGTGCTATGGTGAAATGGAGCATTGAACCGATTCAAAAAGCAAAAGTCGTCATACCCATCAATTCTAACTGCACACTTGAGGCCAGACTCTTCCTGGCGTTTCTTAATACGAAGGAGGCACTCACGCACTAAGGGAAACATTGGTATATCCCTGCATCCAGCTTTAGATTTCGGCGTATGCATTTCATAACCTGTATGCCCGTCTCCAGAAACGTGAGCATAATATACCAAATTATGGCTAACTCGAATAATGTTCTCTTCAAAGTCAATATCGCTCCATTGGAGCCCGCAAAGCTCGCCAGCTCTCATTCCAGTAAGTAATAGAACTGTAAAGAGATCTTGCCATTTAGTCTGTTTCTCCAGAGCGAATAAGAAAGCATACTGTTCAGCAACTGTTAATGCTACTCTTTCGTCGCTCTCATCACACGACTTTTTGATCTCGGTAAGAGCTCCGTTTGATGGATTGCCGATAATGATTCGATCCTCTCGAGCCATTTCAAAAACCTGATAAAGGACGCCTTGAATATTATCCAGAGTATTTACCTTCAGCGCAGTACGATCAAGAAGGGAAAGATAAAATGCTTTAATATCAGACTTTGTGATTAATCTTAAATAGTTTTGACCAAGTTTACTTGGAAGCACATAGTGCTCGTACATATATACATAATTACTTTTTGTTGACTCGCGTACACCTGTTTTCAACTGTTTCCATAGTTTATATTCGTCATTAAGAGTCCGCTTCTTGTTGACTGTTGATAACTGTGCATTAAGTCTAGACAACAGCTCAACTTCTTTTTTACGTAGCTCATCTAAAGACGGGGCATAAACGGGATTCACAGTTTCTGGGCCGTCGTAATCCTTCTTCGTTGGTCTAAATATAAATAAACCATCATGTTTACGAAAAGATTCACCCGGCCTGAGCTTTTGCTTGATCAAGTCTACAGATTGATCGTCATATACCTTCTTTCTTTTATTATCTTTATTGTTCTCAATGCTGCTTTGCGTCGATATTTTTGCCATTTGAATCCTCCTGAGGAAAAAAAAGGCAAAAAATATGTTGGTTATATTATACCAGAATGTCCAGTATCGTTCAACCCTAAACACATTTTTTGCTTTAATATACTATAAACTTTCGCCTTATCTGTATGTTACTGATTATGTAAACAAGTGTCAGTGATATACTGATCAAACAGTTTTCTATTAATCAGCCACTTGTTTCCTACTCTGAAAGAAAAATTATTGTCTGAGCTTTCAAGCAGTTCTCTGATTGAGTGCTCCCCAATACCTGAATAAGCAGCTGCTTCTTTCACAGTAAGATTAGATTTTTCCCAAACGGGGACATAAATCCGGGTTTGGGATGCTGTAAGCATGTTATCCATAAGTTCATCCTCTATTTTCTAATGTATTCAATTATTCTATTTCTTGGTGATTAGCTACATAATCAATCCAAGCAATAGTTGCCTGCTTCTCCGTTTTCTGAGGTTTTAGCCCTACATAATTTGTACATTCTCCATTTGGATCTGTACAGCATACATGCCACTGGAGCTTATTTTTCCCACACCGCAACAGTTTCGTTGGACTTCTGCATATCGGGCAGTTGGGCAAATCATACTGTTTCTTCTTTCGGACTGCCGTAAGTGGCTTTTTCCTATTACGCCTATGTCTTTTTTCAGGTGGCTCTTTAGCCTCAGGCGGCACATAGCGCAATTGGGGCTGCCACCGTACTTTCTTATATCCGTCATAGGATATATTATAATAGAAGAGATCGCGCTGAGATATTAGTGCTTTAATATATATTGCTCCAAGGACAAAAGGTATCCTCCTCTCCTCTGCATATCTCGCAATAAGCTCAGCTAAAGACTGATCTTTGTCCTCGCTAATGCACATCGACAGGTGGGTGAGACCAATCTCACCACGCTCGTAGAAAGCGTAGTTAGCGGTTTCGGCTTTTGAGAGTCCCTTAAGACGTTTCGAGATGTTTTCAGGGATTCTTTCTCTGTCCAATTCTATTAAGGCCGCAAGGGTATCGTCTTCTACATTCGGCTCATGTTCAATGAGATGTCTTCCCTTTCGTGAGATGTTGGCATTTTTAGGCAAGGTCAACTTATTGTTTGCCCTCGAATACTTTTGCCCTCTTTCGGGTATGCCTGTTATGTACTCTGGCATCTGTTTTCTGTTACTTCTCCTCTCTAATATTTGCGTTTTTCTATTATTTGACTCTCCTTTCGTTCCTTTCAAATGCTTTCTGGCGCTGGTGAAGGGCTTCGATCCCTTGACCTTACACAAATTGTGTCTGCTCTACCTGCCTGAGCTACACCAGCTTAATTATTACATTACTGCTGGTAGAAACGTCTGCCTCAGCTCAGTGGCATAGCAATGAATCCGTCATTTCGCATTGGTAATCGCTTCTATCTTGGTTAACTGTTTCAAATTTACTTTTATATTCTTATTTTGTCAACATTTAGGGTGATACATCTGTAGCAGCAATGATTTCACATTTCGCAGTTTATCGCATTCTCCAAGCTTTTCTGTTCGCAAAAACAAAAATGAGTCTAACTTTTCTTGGTTAAAAAGTTAAACTCATTTTCTGAATTGCTAAATAATATGAGGTTTTAGACATTGAATTGCTCTTTTTCAGCATTCTTAAGTTAAGAAAGCCGGCAATTCGATTTTAACTCCTATGGGCTTTAGTGAAACTCAAGCTCTTCAAGCATATTCATAAACTCGATATCCTCTAAACGAACACGTTTGCTACGACACCGCTCGGATTTGCTTTCACTGCTTCTGCGATCCCATAGATGCAGCCAGGGTATATCAACTGGCGTATGATTTCCATCTTTGCGGATTGACAGGTCCTCCGCCATAGTAGTCTCCCCTTCTTGAATCTCTTAAGCGGCTTTTACACTGCAAGCCTTCATCTTAGAAAGATACCAGGTGTCTTTCATACGCTTCTCTGAATCGTTTTCCAGTTTTGGAAAGAGTACAAAGTATTTTGCAAGAAATCCAATAACATTAATGCCTACAAATGTTCCAGCAAAAAGCAGGATCATTTGAAGGAATCCATTTATAACATTACCGGAGACGAACATAACAAGGGCCAGTGTAACCACAGCCGAAGCAATTGCATTCAATCTCTGATCAGACTGTACCGCGTATTTCATACGATGCTCTGCTTTAGCTTGATCTGAGACTGTAGCCAACTCAATGATTTTGGGGTCAATGTAAGGTGCTCGGCACCTTGGACACAGGTTCACTTTTTGACCATATTTCAGGACGCCCGTGTTCATTTTGATCGTTTCACCGCACATTCTGCAAGTACTCATAAAACACCTCGAACTTTCTCTCTTGCAGTTCTTAGATTCTCTGTACGGCAAAGAGGTTACCATATATAAAGTTTTATGTCCACCACAATTCAGCCACAATATTCGTCGGAAAATGCAAAAGAAAAACAAATTCAGTACTTTTGTTCACTTAATACAGTTTCCACTTTTCACCGGCTTATAGTCGGAATGGGCTTTTGCGCTGGTTACATATTATGGATTTTTGTCATTTTTACATATTTATTAATGACTTTCATCTTTCTTCCAACTTATAAAGCTGATTAAAGCAAAGCCAGCGTCATACCCTTTCGAACACTTCGCTGGCCTTTATTATCATCTCATATTATATATTTAATGATTACATGTCACAATCTGCAGCTGTATTTCTATTAAGCTAAGGA
>JBGUVZ010000657.1:0-6351 GCA_045220685.1 Oscillospiraceae bacterium
GCCTATATAGGTTCTGAACGGTCCGAACAGTACGAGCAGAATAAGTCCGAGTGAAATGTAGCGAAGATACGGTGCTATCTTCAGAAGAAACTTGCCCGGAATGAACTGCATGAGTATATCGCCGCCGTCAAATCCCGGTATCGGAAGCAGAAGGAACAGTGCAAGATTAAGGTTTAGGATCAGCATATAGCTTATGATCGTTCCCGCAGTCTTCCCCCAGTTAAGATAAACTGAAAGTGCATAGAGAAATGACATTATAAAAGCAAAAAGAAAATTGGAAACAGGTCCGGCAAATGAAACTGCCAGCATTCCGAGTTTCTTGTTTTTGCATTTGAAATTCGAAGGATTTATAGTCGCGCTGCGTCCCCAGCCGAATCCTATTATGATCATAAAAATGATACCGAAAATATCGGCATGCGCAAACGGATTGAGCGTCAGTTTTCCCTCACGTTCCGGAGTGTCATCCCCGAGTTTTACAGCCATCCAGTTTCTCGCATACTGTCTTACCGGAAAAACCGTAAACACCATAAGAGCACCTATGGCAAGACGCATAATATCAAAATTATACATTAGTGTACGTAACTCCTTTTTATTGATATACACACTTCTATTATACTTTAATTTCAGTAAAAAAACAAGTTTACAGCGTATAAAAAAATTCACTCTTCTGTGATCAGAAGAGTGAATCAATGTTTTTCAGTTATTCTGGTAATCAATCAGACTGCGCGAGTCACCTTGCCGGAACGCAGACATCTTGAGCATACATATATATGACAAGGAGTACCATTAACAATTGCCTTAACACGTTTTACGTTTGGCTTCCATGTTCTGTTTGTACGTCTGTGTGAGTGAGAAACCTTGATACCAAAAGTAACGCCCTTTCCGCAGATTTCACATTTTGCCATTTTGCGCACCTCCTTAAACAAATCTTGATGCTTCCGATGAAACATCAGCGTTGCTGAAAACTCAATACATTTTCAACATTCCCAAAACATATAGAGTTTTCAGGAACGCTTTGATAATTATATCATATTTCAGATTAAATTGCAAGAGTTTTTTAAAGTTTTTGTTTCAAACAAAATCATTTTTCCGGAACGGCTATTAAGAACTTGATCTTAATGCCTTCGTCAGAAAACATCTTCTCGTGTTCGGTAACGGTGTTTTCTTCAAAACCGCTTTCGTGAAGATCGTAAGTGATGTATTTTATGCTGTAGCCTGTTTCCTTAAAATATTCAAGAGAATCAGCAAAAAGCTCATCGTCATCAGTCTTGAACCAGAGCTCGCCGCCTTCGTTGAAGTATGTCTTGTAACGAAGAAGCTTTTTCGGGTAAGTAAGTCTTCTCTTGTTGTGCTTGCCGCGCGGCCATGGATTGCAGAAATTGATGTAGATACGGTCGATCCTGTCGTTCTCATCAAACACTTCATCAATGTTCTCTATGTTGTGTACCAGAAGCTTGACATTTTCGATTTTCTCGATACCAGCCTTCTCAAACTCGGCAACAGTCTTTCTTCTGGCATAGGCAGTCATCTCGCTTTTGATATCGATGGCCACATAGTTTATATCCTGATTGGCGGCAGATACCTGTGAAATGAATCCGCCCTTGCCGCAACCAAGTTCAACGTACAGAGGCTGTTCCTTAACAAAGCTCTGTCTCCACTTTCCCTTAAGTTCGCCCGGATTCTTGATGCAGAATTCGCAGGCCTCAAGTTCAGGTCTTGCCCATGGTTTTCTTCTGATCCTCATTGTAAATTCATGCCTTTCAGTTTTTGTCGTCAGCCTGCGCTGCAGGAACTGATTCGATCAGTAATCTTGTGTTTTCGTATTTCTCGTCATAGTCTTCAGGACGGAATTTATTGCTTATCCTGCTCTTGATGACTTTGAATGTACGTGTGTAGTTAAGAGGTTTCATAGTCGGGAACGCTCTTACGAGACGTGACGTCTTTATCTGCTCGGAAAGCTTTTCGTACTTTGCATTTAAGACAAGCACTTCGTCTGAAATATTTTCGCCCAGTGCTATCGACTTGTCATGAAGCAGTGTGGCAATGTAGTCTATCTGCTTGAGCCGCATGTTGAACTGACGGATATCGCTGAGAGTCGCGATTATATCGATAATTATGACAACCATTACTATGCCGGCAAAAATATTTCCGCCGAGGTAAGGTATCTTCGCCACCAGCTTTTCAATAAGCGGCTGCATTACGCAGATAACGAGCACTGAACCTACGCCCCACAGCAGTGAGATACGCAGACAGATGAATCCGCGGTAATTGAACTTTTCCTCGGAATAGTCCCACCATTTCGCGTGGAACAGCTTTTCCATAAGCACTCCGACAAACAGCTCGAAACTGGTGCATATGGCCACCGACAGGACGTACAGAATAAGAATATTGCCCTTTAGCGGTGCAAGCACATGCGTGATTATTATAACTCCGAATCCGTATATCGGGCAGATCGGTCCGTTAAGAAATCCTCTGTTTTCAAATCCCCCGGTTTCAAGTGTACGGTCAACGACTTCAAGAAACCAGCCGAATACTGACCACCATAAAAAATAAAAATACAGTTCAAATACTGTATTGCCCAGGAAGCCTACATAAAAATGCTGCATATCCTGTCCCCCTTATTCATATAAATTTTTATGGGAAACGCTTATTCTATTATACTTGAAACACCTGTCATTTGTCAAGAAAAAACAAAACGGATACGAAGCGGGAACTCCGTATCCGTAATTGATCGTTTTATATAAGACCGAAGAAGATTACTTAGTCATGCTGGCAACTTCAGCTGCGAAATCGTCAACCTTCTTTTCGATGCCTTCGCCGCGTTCGTAACGTACACAGTCAACAACCTTGATTGAGCCGCCGAGCTTCTTAGCTTCTGCATCAACGTAGCCCTGTACTGAAACCTTGTCATCCTTAACGAAAGCCTGTTCGAGGAGGCAGTTTTCCTTGAAGAACTTTTCAACCTTACCGTCGATGATCTTGTCCTTAACCTGGTCAGGCTTGTTAGCCATCTTAGGATCTTCAGACATCTGAATCTTCATGATCTTTCTTTCGTTTTCGATAACGTCAGCAGGAACGTTTTCTCTTGTTACGTAAGCAGCGCCGAGAGCAGCACTCTGCATAGCAACGTCCTTACCGATAACTGCAACTGCGTCTGCTGGGAGTTCTGTTTCCATCTTAACGAGAACACCGATGCTGCCGCCGTTGTGGATGTATGAAGCGAGCTTGCCTTCGAATCTTACGAAACGACGGATAACGATGTTTTCTCTGATCTTCATACCAGCGAGTTCTGTAAGAACTTCATCAACTGTCTTGTCGCTTCCGCTGAGCTTGCATGCCTTGAGGGCATCAACGTCAGCTGGATTAGCTTCGATGATTGTATTTGCAACTGCAGCAACGAATTCTCTGATATCAGGTGTGTTAGCTGCGAAGTCAGTTTCTGTGTTTACTTCAACAAGAACGCCGACATTGCCGTTTACGATAGCTGTAACAACGCCTTCAGCAGCAGCTCTGCCGCTCTTCTTAGCCTGTGTAGCAAGACCTTTTTCTCTGAGGAATTCGATAGCCTTTTCTCTGTCGCCGTCGTTTTCTTCAAGAGCCTTCTTACAGTCCATCATACCAACGCCTGTAGCGCTCATAAGTTCTTTAATTTCTGCAACGGATGCCTTACCCATTGTTATTACCTCCAGTATATGAATATTTACAGTAGAAAACCCGAATTTCAGATATTCTCCATATTTACAGGACTTAAACTGCCATTCGGGTTTGTATTTTTTATGTTAAACTTGAATTATTCAGCAGCTTCTTCAGTTGCTTCTTCTGCAGCTTCAGCTGACTGTTCGCCCTGTCTGCCTTCGATGATAGCGTCAGCCATTGCACCAGCGATGAGCTTTACTGCTCTGATAGCGTCGTCGTTACCTGGGATAACGTAGTCAACTTCATCAGGATCGCAGTTTGTGTCAACGATAGCAACGATCGGGATGTTGAGCTTCTTAGCTTCAGCAACTGCAATCTTTTCCTTTCTTGGGTCAACGATGAATAAAGCGCCTGGGAGCTTCTTCATTGTCTTGATACCGCCGAGGAACTTTTCGAGCTTTTCGATTTCGAGAGTAAGCTTGCTTACTTCCTTCTTAGGGAGAAGTGCGAATGTACCGTCTTCTTCCATCTTTCTGAGCTGTTCAAGTCTCTTGATTCTGTTCTTGATTGTCTCGAAGTTTGTCATCATACCGCCGAGCCATCTAGCGTTTACGTAGTTAGCGCCTGCACGTAAAGCTTCTTCCTTAACTGAATCGCCAGCCTGCTTCTTTGTACCTACGAAAAGTACTGATTCGCCCTGAGCTGAGATGTCACGGATGAACATGTAAGCTTCTTCGAGTTTCTTTACTGTCTTCTGAAGATCGATAATGTAGATACCGTTTCTTTCTGTGAAGATGTAAGGTGCCATTTTAGGGTTCCATCTTCTTGTCTGGTGACCAAAGTGTACGCCAGCTTCAAGAAGCTGTTTCATTGATACTACTGCCATTGTGTAGTCCTCCTGTTTATTGGTTTTTTAATTTATTCCCTCCGCTGATGTTAGCTCATCTGACGACCTTTCACATGAAAGGCACCGGCCATCTGAATCACCAGCGTGTGAATTACTGGTCTATTATATCACAAACCGGAGTATTTTTCAATACTCCGGCGGTTTTAATGCGTAACAAAATTTATATAACAATTACGCCTGATTTTATGCAGGTTTACTCGTGATTCCTTTATTGTTTAAGCCTTTTCCTTATACTTTGTGTATTCGGAAGTTCTGAGTCTTCTGCAGGCATTTTCAAAGCGTTCATCAGTCGGAGGATCAATGCCCTCAAGCTGATACTTAATGCCGAGATTCTCCCACTTGAAAAGTCCGAGTGTATGGTATGGAAGTACTTCAACTCTTTCAACGTTTCCGAGTGTGGCAATGAAATCGCCGAGCTTGTCGAGATCTTCGTCAAAGTCACTGTTTTCCGGTACAAGTACGTGTCTTATCCATACCGGCTTGCCGATCTCAGCAAGATACTTTGCAAGATCAAGAATATTTGCATTGTCCTGCTTTGTAAGTTCCTTGTGACGTTCCGGATTTATCTCCTTTATGTCAAGGAGAAGCAGGTCTGTGTATTTCATAAGTTCATTGAACTTTGAAAAGAAAGGTTCCTCTCTTGTAAAAGGATTTCCTGAAGTATCAATAGTTGTGTGAACGCCTTCCTTTTTCGCAAGCTTAAAAAGCTCTGTAAGAAAATCGATCTGGAGGAGAGGTTCACCGCCGCTGACAGTAAGACCGCCGTCCTTGCCCCAGTAGGACTGATACTTCATTACCTTTGCGATAAGGTCTTCGGCAGTCCATTCTTCACCACCCTGTGAAGCCCAGGAATCAGGATTGTGACAGTACTTGCATCTCATGTCGCAGCCCTTTAAAAAGACTACAAAACGAACGCCCGGTCCGTCTGCCGCTCCGAAACTTTCAAGGGAATGGATTTTTCCTTTTATGCTCATAAAAATAATTCTCCTGTAATTCAATCTAAAGGTGCTGCAGCCTGTGTAACTGCATCTGCAGCAGCTGCTGCATCCGGTGCGGCGATTACTTCTTCAGCCGCTGTTTCCGGAACTGCCTGATAGGCGGCTCCTGCAGCTTCTGTTACTGCCGCCGGTGTCGGTGCAGGCTGCCATGTTTCTCCGTCTGCCTTTCTGCAGACTGTGACAACAAAACCGTCACTGTTGTTTCCCGAAACGGAATAATCATCTTTTTTCGGAACAGCAACTACTGTTTCCTCCGCTTCAGCCGGAACGAAATATATTTCATAGTCATAGCCGTAAACAGAATAGTACATGTGTTCATAGCCGAAAATATATTTCTTCATTTCGTTCATGTATTCCTCAAGGGTAAACCCGTTGTCATGCATAATGTAGGAATGAGGAACACCGACATATCTTAAGTGTGCAGGATATCCTGCTACTCCGGTTATCTCATCTTTTCCGAATGGATAACGCACAACAAATCCGTACTTGTAGCAGTTGTCGTTTATCCATTTATAGTTTCCCGTACCGTCATATGCCGAGATGGAACCTGAACTGCTTACAAGCTTAAGGTCAAGTGCAAGTCCGGTGTGGTGATCGGAATAGCCCGGAGAAAGCTGATCTTCGGAAGAAACAAAAGGAACGTCTCCCACCGGCTTGTAATTCGCATTCTGCTCGGCATAGGAAACAAAGCCGCCTACTACCGTAACATCACCGTCAGAAAAAACAGAATAGAAATCCGTCATCATATTGCTGAAGTTTTCAACTGCAACTTTCTGAAGCTGTATCGTGTTGTATGTTACCTTGTAGGCC
>JBGUVZ010000658.1:0-11210 GCA_045220685.1 Oscillospiraceae bacterium
TCCTATACGGAAACGGTCGATAAGATTACCTATTCCTCCACTCACGACCATAGCCGAAAAAATCATGGCAGGACGGGAGTTTCTGTAATTCTTTATTATATAGACAGCGAATATTATAAGTGCCAGCGTGGCAAAGCCTACAGTGAACCACTGCCTTCCGGACATTATGCTGAAAGCAGCACCCTGGTTTTCAGTATAAGTCAGATCAATGATCTGTTTACCGGCAATTTTAATAAACTCGCGGGACGGTCCTCCTGCAAGTTCATTTACAGCCCATACCTTGATAAGCTGATCAGCTATCGTAAGTACGGCTATAAGAATGATCATTAATACAATCATCATCTTTTATTCTCCACGATAAAAAAGCCTGCCGCTTTTTGAGTATAAACGACAAGCTTTGTCTGATTTATTTATTTTACAACTGATGCACAGCGTGCGCAGAGTGTAGGATGTGCTGAATCCTTGCCTACTGATTCTGAGTATGTCCAGCAGCGTTCGCACTTGTCACCTGAAGCCTTGCTTACTGTTACAGTAATTTCAGCTGCACTGCCTGCAGCTCCGAGAGCTTCGGCATCAAATTCGCCTGTTCCTTCTGCAAATGCCTTAACACCTGAAACGATAAATATTTCAGCGAGTTCATCAGCGATTTTGCTTACCTTGTCATATGTCTTGCCGCAGTAAAGATCGATCTCAGCTTCAAGAGACTTACCGATGATCTTTTCGTTACGCTTGATTTCGAGAGCCTTGTTTACTGACTGTCGGAGATCATAGATGAGTGCCCACTTTTCTTCGAAAGCAGCATCTACTGCGATACCGCTCTTTTCAGGCATCTGGTTGAGGAAAATGCTTTCCTTGTCGTCAGCTGCTGTGTGCGGCATGTAAGTCCAAATCTCTTCAGCTGTGAATGAGATGATAGGAGCAGCGAGTCTTGCAACTGCGCTGAGGATACGGTACATAGCTGTCTGTGCAGCACGTCTCTTAACAGAGTCTTCCTTTTCACAGTAGAGTCTGTCCTTGATGATGTCAAGGTAGAAATTAGACATGTCTGTTACACAGAAGTTGTGGATAGCGTGGAACGCAATGTGGAAATCATATGCGTTGTATCCTTCGTTTACCTTGTCGATGAGTGCATCGAGACGAACGAGTGCCCACTTGTCAAGTTCTGTGAGCTGATCGTCAGATACACAGTCCTTGTCAGGATCGAAGCCTGCACCGTTGCCAAGGTTACCGAGTATAAATCTTGCAGTGTTTCTGATCTTCTTGTAAGCTTCAGAAAGCTGCTTTATGATATTCTGTGAAATTCTTATATCTGAGTGGTAGTCTGAAGAAGCAGCCCAGATTCTGAGGATATCAGCGCCGTACTGGTCTGTGATCTCGCTCGGATCAATACCGTTGCCGAGAGACTTGTGCATTGCCTTGCCTTCGCCGTCAACTACCCATCCGTGTGTGCAGACAGCCTTGTAAGGTGAAGCGCCCTTGTAAACAACAGATGTGAGGAGTGATGACTGGAACCAGCCTCTGTACTGGTCAGCACCTTCAAGATAAAGGTCAGCAGGCCATGAAAGGCTTGGGAAGTCACTGCCTTCGAGAACGGAAGTATGTGACACACCGCTGTCGAACCATACGTCCATGATATCATATTCCTTGGTGAATTCGCCGCATCCGCATTCGCACTTTACACTAGCAGGAATAAATTCAGATGCATCCTTTGTCCACCATGAATCGCTGCCTTCCTTACGGAAAAGATCAGAAATTGCACTGATAGTTTCATCATTGCATATCGGCTTGCCGCAGTCCTTGCAGTAAACAACAGGAATCGGAACGCCCCATGTTCTCTGACGTGAGATACACCAGTCAGATCTGTCACGTACCATGCCCTTGATTCTGTCTTCACCCCATGCAGGGATCCACTTAACACCTTCGATAGCCTTGATAGCTTCATCCTTGAATCCGTTTACTGAGCAGAACCACTGTTCTGTAGCACGGTAGATGATAGGGCTGTTACATCTCCAGCAGTGCGGATACTGGTGGACGATCTTCTGCATTGCGAGAAGAGCACCGTTTTCTTCGAGCTTCTTTGCGATAGCCTTGTTTGCTTCATCTGTGTCGAGGCCTTCGAATTCGCCTGCTTCTGCAGTCTGCTTACCCTTGGCGTCAACACATACGATAATGCCGATATCGTCGTACTTCTTGCAGACTTCAAAGTCCTCTACACCGTAACCAGGAGCTGTATGTACGCATCCTGTACCGCTTTCGAGAGTAACGTGATCACCTACGATAACAGGTGAAAGTCTGTCATAGAGAGGGTGCTTTGTCTTGATGTGTTCAAGATCAGCGCCCTTGAAGTGACCTGTAGTCTCATATTCAGTAATGCCTGCAGCTTCCATAGTTACACTTACAAGCTCTTCAGCCATTACGTAGTATTCATCACCTACATGAACAAGTGTGTAGTTGTAGTCAGGTCCGAGACAAACAGCGAGGTTGCCCGGGATTGTCCATGTTGTTGTTGTCCAGATAACGAAGAATACCTTTGAAAGGTCAAGGCCCATCGCAGTAAAGAGTCCCTTGTCGTCTGTAACATTAAACTTTACATAGATAGAATGGCACGGATCGTTTGAGTATTCGATCTCGGCTTCAGCGAGGGCTGTGTTACAGTCAGGGCACCAGTAAACCGGCTTGAGTCCCTTGTACATATAACCCTTCTTAACCATTGAACCGAAAACTTCGACCTGCTTTGCCTCATACTCAGGACGGAGTGTGAGGTATGGGTAGTCATAGTCGCCAAGTGAGCCGAGTCTCTTGAAGCCCTTCATCTGGTTAGCTACCTGTGTCATGGCATATTCACGGCAGTGCTTTCTGAGCTCTGTAGGCGGAATAGCACCGTCCTTTACGCCGATAGCCTTCATTGCCTTGAGTTCGATAGGAAGTCCGTGAGTATCCCAGCCAGGAACATATGGCGCACAGAATCCGCTCATATTCTTGTACTTAACAATGAAATCCTTGAGAGACTTGTTTATCGCATGACCGAGGTGAATATCACCGTTTGCATACGGAGGGCCGTCATGAAGAATAAAGGATGGCTTGCCCTTGTTCTTTTCGATCATCTTGTAGTAAAGTCTTTCTGATTCCCACTTTTTAAGTGTTTCAGGTTCCTTTGTAGGCAGATTTCCTCTCATAGGGAAGTCTGTCTTTGGTAAGTTCAGAGTATTGTTATAATCCTGAGCCATTATTATCTATCTTCCTTTGCATTATTACTTATTTGTTGTTCTGCTGACCGAACTGGAGTTCAGAGTACTTGCTGTCTCCGCCGCCGATTATCGGTATTGACTGTGTTCTGAAAGGATCCGGCTTTTCACCGTCTTCATGCTTTTCAGATTTTTCTGCCTTTTCAGCGTTCAGAGGAGACTGGGCAGGAATTGAACCGGTATGCTGTACAGGAATTGAGCCTGTGTGTACCGGAATAGAACCTGTCTGTCCCTTTGCAGCAGCTTCCATCGAAGCAGCAGTTTCTGTAAGAATGTCACGTGCAGCTTCCATGATAGTTGACTTTGTCGGTTCTTCAGCGTAGCTCTCTTCATCGTCATCTTCATCATCTGACTGCGGAAGAGATGATATCATCTCAAGATGAGACTTGTATACATCGAAAAGGTTCTTCTTGAATGCAGATACCTGTCTCTGAAGGTAAGCAAGGTTCTTCTGCTCTCTCTTGAGCTCGTCCTTGACTTCATCGATGGCCTTCTTGGTGTCAGTGGTAGCTTCGCTTACCATTCTGTCGCTTTCGACCTTGGCATTTCTGATGATCTCTTCAGCCTTGTCGCCTGCTTCCTGAACTACACGATGACCTTCCTTCTGAGCGATGAGAAGTGCATCCTTAACTGCTTCCTCGTCCTTTCTGTATTCTCTTACCTTATCCGCAAGGACCTGAAGCTTTGCATTAATATCTTCGTTTTCTCTCATGAGCTGAGCGTAGTCAGCTGCTATTTCTGAGAGGAATGTATCAACATCCTCCTGCTTGTAGCCGAAGGCTGCTTTTTCAAATCTCTGACTGTTTATGTCTTTGGCTTTAATCACGTTAATTCACCTCTTGATAAAATATCACTGATATACCGATCAGATCATACCTGTGTTTTCAAGTTCACCTACAAGTTCTTCACCCTGGAAGCCTACATTGTAAGGAGTGATTATATAAGTGAGGTTTGCTACAGGCTTAAGGCTTCCGCCGTTAGCGTAAGCAACACCTACGAGAAAATCTATGATTCTTCTCTTGTTTTCTGAAGAAGCTGTTTCAAGGTTAAGAACAACTGTCTTCTTGGCAATAAGATGATCAGCGATAGCCTTTGCATCTGTAAACACTTCCGGCTTTACAAGTACTACCTGAAGCTGTGCTGTTGCCTGGATGTTAACTACCTTGTTTCTCTTCTCGTCCGGAGTTTCGATGCTGTCAGGTACCGGAGGCTGATATGCCTGTGTCTCAGGCTTTGCCTGTTCCGGCTGATAAACCTCTTCACCGTCTTCGGGCGGTAAAAAATAATTTTTGAGAGTCTCAATAAAGTTCATTTTTTATATCCTTTCCTCGCACCTCAATAATTAAGAATTATGTGCCTTCTCTATCACCGTGTGCGAAAAATGATAAAGAGCAGTCTATATAAATATAATGCTATCTGTATATCCTTGCACCGAACAGGGCACTGCCTATGCGGAGGATGTTTGAACCGTATTTTACGGCGAGTTCATAGTCTCCGGACATACCCATCGACAAAAAACTCATATTAATATTATCTATTCTTTTTTCTGAAATGTCAATATATAATTCCTGCATTCTTCCCAGAAATTTTTCCGGATCATGCGGTGGCGGTATGGTCATAAGACCCTGCACCTTTATGTTCGGAAGTTCCGCCATGGCGTAAACAAGTTCGGAAAGCTCCTCAGGACTTACACCGCCCTTGGATTCCTCCCCGCCGATATTGACCTCAACAAGCACGTCCTGTATCTTGCCGATGCGTCCGGCATGCTTGTCTATCTCGGAAGCCAGTTTAAGACTGTCCACCGACTGGATCATGTCTACGGAATCTATTATATACTTGACCTTGTTGGTCTGAAGTCCTCCGATGAAATGAACGGAAGCAGGAAGATAAACATCCTTTTTCGAAAGATATTCCTGCACTCTGTTTTCACCCAAAAGACTTATGCCACATGACGAAATGGCGTGATTAACGATATCTGCATCCACAGTTTTGGTAACTGCCATCACCTGAATGTTATCGCCGGAACGGCCGTACCGCTCCTTTGCCTCATTAACATTGCTGATAATGCGTCTGTAGTTCTCATCAACATAATCAAACTGTGTTTTCATTCCAGTTCGCCTCCCACTGAAACACCTGAAACAATAGTGTCGTCATAAAGCTGAACGTATTTGCTCTCCGGTCTTATTCGTGAAACGATGTAGTCCTCATCCTGGAAGATCTCATCGATGAGTTTGAATGTGACCTTTTCGCCCTGCTTTATATAAACACCGCGGACACCTGTTTTAACAAGCTCCGTAGTATCGGTCTCAGTATTGTGTTTTTCGATTTCCATTTCCTTTACAATGATGGCCTCACGCGGGATACGTATTCCCTTGTACTCCTCATCCTGTATTTCAATGGTCTCGACACGATGCTGAACAAAGTCATATGACATGTCCGAGCATTCTATAATAATTATTTTTTCATTCGGATTATCAGTTTCAGCAGGACGAACCTTTTCGATTACCGCATCAATGGTATTACCGCTTGACGGGAAATAGAGCTTTATGTTCTTGCCGTCCTTGAAATAGTCACGGGGATCCTCAATGACACCTGCGATCTTCCAGGTATAACCGTTAATTATCTTGCCTATACTGTTAGACTTGAGCCTTCCGGTATTAAGGTCTGTAACGCTTCTTATTTCTTTTGCGGTAAGTGTCTCTGCCTTGCTGAAATTAAGTATGTCTTCATATCCGTCAGTGTAGCTGACAAAATACGATGAATTAGGAACAGGTATAGTGTCGATAGGATCGACCTGCTGACTTTCAAGATTATGTCTCTCGGTCTTCAGGCTTGCGATCTTGTCGGAAAAATTAAGTATCTCCTGTGTAACGTACTGCATGGTACTGAGGTAGATAACAAGTTCTTCCTTTTCACTCCTGAGTTTTTCAAGGTCTCCTGCTTCCTTGTACGCGATTATGTTCTTATAGGCATTTTCGATAAGTCCCGCAAGATAGGCCGGCTGGTCAACTTCCTGTGTACCAGGGTTCTGGATCTTGTTCAGAACTGCGATCTCTGCGTCGATCTCTGCGATCTTTTCGTTTATGCGGATCTGTTTTTCATCGTTGTAAACATAAGCCGCGATCTCACCCGCACTCAGCCTTCCGCCGTCATCGACTGCGTAGCTGATAACGCCTTTTCTGTCGTACTGTATCGTCTGTTCATCCCGGATGTAGACCCCCTTGAATGAAACTGCGTTTGACGCAGATACAGCCACAGCCGTTTCCGTAACATAATCATTTTTAAAAATATGAACCACAACGTTTATGACAGTAAGCATCAGGAACAACACCAGGATCGCAAGCAGAAGCTTAGCTGTACGTGTATTCATTATTCAGCCTTTTCAGCAGATGAATTATCGAGGATCGAGATGTGTCTTGAAGGGATAATTGTGGAAATTGCATGCTTGTAAACCATGCTCTGCTTTCCGTCCTGATCAAGAATTACGATGTAGCTGTCAAAGCCCTTTACCATGCCCTTGAACTGGAAACCGTTTGTAAGGTAGATGGTAATTGAGATCTTTTCTTTTCTCGCCTGATTAAGAAATACATCCTGCAAATTCAACTGTTTGTTCATATTAAACTCCTTTTCTGCAGATTAAAAAAATTAAAACAAATAAACATGCGCCGCAGATTCTGCATTAAATGCGGCTTAAAAAATTGGTTTTTTTATTCTTTCTGTTTTTTGTTTTTGCCTACATAGTTCTTATTATATCACAAAAAATACTTCTTGGCTATAATATTCTCACATTTTTTTATAAAAAAATTTGTGTCAGAGTCTTTTGTGCCTTCCATCCAGTTTATATAAGGCTCTTTTTTAAACCAGGTAAGCTGCTTTTTTGCGTACCTTCTGGTCTCCTGTTTCACCTTATCAAGGCACTCTTCAAGTGAAGCTCTGTTTTCAAAATAAGGTGCAAGTTCCTTGCATCCGATGGCCTGATGAGCAGTACGTCCTGTGCCGCTCTCCTTATATATCTCATAGGCCTCATCCACAAGGCCGTTTTCTTTCATTATATCAACGCGGCGGTTGATGCGGTCATAAAGCACCTGCCTGTCGTCATATGTGATCGCAGCCGCAGTAAAATCAAAGGGAGATTCCACCATGGTGCTTTCACGTTTAAAGTCACTCATTTTTCTGCCGGTAGCTTCAAAAACTTCAAGTGCTCGCCTTACTCTTGAAAGATCATTTTCGTGAAGCTCTGCAGCGGTTTCCGGATCGCAGGCCTTCAGTTTTTCAAGAAGATAAGCGTTTCCGAATTTCTCCGCTTCCTCCGTAAGACGTTTTCTTATTTCCTCGTCGCCCTTTATTTCAGGAAACTGAATGTTGTTTACAAAAGATGATATATAAAGTCCCGTACCTCCGACGACAATCGGAAGTTTTCCACGGGATATGATATCTTCAGCTGTTTTCGTCGCAAGGTCAACATAGTCGGCAACGGAAAAATTCACGGTCCTGTCGAGAAATCCGATAAGGTGATGAGGCACTCCCTTCATTTCCTCCGCGGTCGGCTTGGCAGTGGCAACATCCATGCCCTTGTAGATCTGCATGGAATCCGCCGAGATGACCTCGCCGTTCAGCTTCAGTGCCATCTCCACTCCGAGAGCCGTCTTCCCGGATGCAGTAGGACCTGCGATAACAAGTATTCGTGGTTTCAATGATCTTCCTCCGTTATCGTATTTTCCCGATTATCATACTATCCTGCGGAACTGCTTTTCAAAATCATATTTCGAGATAATGAACATAACCGGTCTTCCGTGAGGGCAGTGACGAATTCTTTCATCGAAATAAACGTCCTCGACCAGCTGCTTCAGTTCCATGTCGCTGTTTTTGTCGTTCATCTTTATCGCAGCTTTGCATGCCATTGTGTGGTAGATGTCATCTATTGCCTCAGGACGCGGATCACGCTTGTTGTTCCTGAAGTTTTCCGCGAGTTCCTGGATAACCTCGTCCATGTTAAGTTCAGCAAGGATGACCGGCATCGCCTTTACTGAAACATACGGACTGTTCGAATAATCAAGGCTGAAGCCCATGTTTTCTATGATCTCGTTGTTTTCCTTAAGAGCCTCAACTTCATCAAGCGAGAGCAGCAGTCCTGTCGGACAAAGCACGAGCTGGCTTGGATTCACCTTGTTTTCAGCCTTGAGTCGTTCATATATTATACGTTCATGGGCGGCATGCTTGTCGATGACCACCATTTTCTCCTCAATTTCTGAGATGACAAATCCGCCGAAGACTTCGCCGACAAGGCGTACCGCAGGTCTTTCCGGTTCTTGTTCCACCGGCTGTACAGTTTCCTTTTTCTTAAGGGCACTGCCTGTTATGAACTGATATTTATCGGAAAGTTCATCCTCTGCAGGAGCATCCGGTTCAGGTGCTGTTTCTGTGCATGTTTCCTGCGAAAGTGCTTCTGAAACCGGGATATTATCTTCCGTTACATTTTCAGCAGACTGCGCCGGAATATCGACCGGTGAATTCTGCGTTGACGCTTCTGTAACTTCTTTATGTGCAGCATCGCCTGATGGATGACTGCTTTCATCATCTGCCGCCGGCGAAGGATGAACATATGTTACTGCAGAAACTGACGGTGATGAACTAAGTGCAACACTTCGGTCTGTGCGCTTGTCAGAAGATATGTCAACTGCCGGACTGTCAGACTGCGTATTCTGAGAAGGTGCAGCTTCCGGTAGTTTCGGCTGAACGTATTCCTCTGAGCTTCCGGATGACTTTGAAGGTGCTTTCAGCTGGAAATCATAGACCAGACCGGCATTCATAAGTGCTGATTTTATAGCAAAGAAAAGGCAGTCGTAAACCGGTCGCTCATCGGAAAAACGTATTTCCAGTTTAGCAGGATGAACGTTTACGTCGATAGTGTCAGGAGCGATTTCCAGTTTTAGAACGCAGGCAGGAAATTTTCCTGTCATTATCGTACCCTTGTAGGCTTCCTCGACTGCTGATGCACAAACCTGTGATTTTACAAAACGATCATTTACAAAGAAATTCTGAAAGCTTCTGTTCGCTTTCGAATAAAGCGGCTTGACCGTAAATCCGCTTACACGGATACCATCCTGCTCATAGTCAACAGGTATCATATCTCCGGCAAAGGTTCTGCCGTAGACCGCAAACATGGCTGAATACATTTTTCCGTCACCGGCGGTGCTGAATTCGAGCTTGTTGTCGCGGATGAATTTGAAAGCAATCTCCGGATGTGACATAGCAATCTTGTTCACTATTCCGGCTACCATGTTTCCTTCTACTGCATCCTTCTTCATGAATTTCTGTCTTGCAGGAACGTTGTAGAAAAGATCACGTATTATAATTGTAGTGCCGTCAGGGCAGCCGGTCTGTTCGTAAAGTTTTTCTTCAGAGCCCTCTATCGTATAGTGTGTACCGAGCTCATCGTCCGCCTGCTTTGTCATGATATCCGTTCTTGAAACGGCGCATACTGAAGCCAGTGCCTCTCCGCGGAATCCGAGAGTGAGAATGCTGTTTAAGTCATCCGCATCTTTTATCTTGCTGGTGGCATGACGAAGGAAAGCCTTCGGAACATCCTCGTAAGCAATGCCGCACCCGTCATCGGCTATACGGATAAATGTAGTTCCTCCGTGCTTTATTTCAACGGTTATATGTTCTGAACCGGCATCTATCGAATTTTCAATAAGTTCCTTGATAACTGATGACGGTCTTTCAATTACTTCACCTGCTGCTATGAGTTCGGATATCTCACGGCTGAGTACATTTATTGACGGCATGGCTTCCCTCCTGTTACTTTATCATTGCATACATATCTTCCAGAAGCTCGCGGCACTCTGCGTCCGAAAGCTCGGAAATATTTGTTTTTCTTAATTTGTCAAGAGCACTTTCGTTTGTCATTCCGGCAAAACTCATCTGCTCATTTGATGCTTCGAACTGCGGTTTTCCCTTGTCCGAATTCTGTTCAAGAACTTTAAGGAGTTCTCTTGCACGGGTGATGACCTTCTGCGGAACGCCGGCAAGACGGGCTACTTCGATACCGTAGCTGTCGTCAACGCCGCCCGGAACTATTTTACGTAAGAAGCGGATATTTTCACCGTGCTTCTTAACGGCGATACTGTAGTTCTTAACGCCTTCGAGCTCATTTTCAAGGCAGATAAGCTCGTGATAGTGGGTGGCAAACAGCGTCTTGCAGCCAAGATTTCTGCTGCTGCAGATATTTTCCGCAACCGCTCTGGCAATGCTGATGCCGTCAAATGTAGAAGTTCCGCGTCCGACTTCATCGAGAATAACAAGGCTCTGCTTTGTGGCGTGTTTCAGTATATCTGCGACTTCGCTCATCTCGACCATGAAGGTACTCTGACCGGCAGTCAGGTCGTCGGAAGCGCCAATTCGCGTGAAGATCTTGTCAACTACTGAAATACGTGCTGACTTCGCCGGAACAAATGAACCCATCTGTGCCATAAGAGTGATGAGGGCTACCTGACGCATGTATGTGGATTTACCTGACATGTTAGGCCCGGTTATGACGGACATGCGGTTTGCCTTTGTATCTATGAAAGTATCATTTGGAACGAAAACTTCATCGCCGAGCATGAGCTCAACTACCGGATGGCGGCCGTCGGTTATTTCGATAACGCCGTCAGCTGAAATATCCGGCTTGGTGTAACGGTTAGCGATAGCTACTGAAGCGAATGAACACATTACGTCAACCACTGCAAGAGCCGATGCAGTTTTCTGCACCTCTTCAAGCTTTGAAGCAACATAGTCTCTTACTTCATTGAATATGTCACTTTCAAGTGCAAGCACCTTATCCTTGGCTCCGATGATGGTATTCTCGGCCTGTTTGAGTTCCTCAGTGATAAAACGCTCGCAGTTTGTAAGGGTCTGTTTTCTTATATAATCAGCCGGAACAAGGTCGTAGTAGGAACGGGTAACTTCAAGGAAGTAACCGAA
>JBGUVZ010000659.1:0-12485 GCA_045220685.1 Oscillospiraceae bacterium
TCGGACTTACCGAGGAAGAAGCTGAAAGAAAGATCATTGACGGCTTCCTTAAGTAATACGAAAACGTTAAATACGTTCGATATAAAAAGCGTCTGCGTAAGCAGACGTTTTTTAAAGCAATCAAGTAAGCTTATGCTAACTTTTGAAAACAAGGAGAAACCGTATTGAAAACAAAAAAACTTGCAGAGATGTCCATGCTTGCGGCAGTGGCACTTATTATTTTTATAGTCGAATCACGAATACCAACCCTGGCACCCATACCGGGAATGAAGCTGGGACTTGCCAATATAATCACGGTCTATGCAGTATACCGCTTCAAACCATCCGAGGCTGCCATGATACTTGCAGTCAGGCTTATCCTCGGAGCGGTGTTTGCCGGCAATCTTTCAACCCTCATGTACAGCACTGCCGGAGCAGTTTTCTGTCTTGTCGGAATGATATTTATGCGTAAGATCATTCCCGAAAAGAATCTTTATCTTGCAAGTGCTGCCGGAGCTGTTTTCCACAATACCGGCCAGATACTTGCTGCATGCCTCATCATGCGTTCCACTGCAGTATTTTTCTACTATCCGTTTCTTATCGTCTCGGGTATAATCGCCGGTCTGTTTACCGGCTTCTGTGCCATGTTTGTACTAAAACGTTTAAGTAGGTCATAAAAATGCTTTTTTGACGGTTTTAGGGTATATAAATTTTACACAGTTTTCTCTGTGGATTCTTGTAATTATTGTTGAAATAATCCCTTCGGAATGTTATAATTATAGTGAACAAATACAGTGAACACCGGAAGTTTTTCCGCTCACTGTAAACGAAGCAAAGACGACAAAAAAACGGGATCTCTGGTACACATACCGGTTCCGTACATTCGATGGGAAGGGAGTAATGGGCAATGAAAAGACACATAGGAAACCAAAGTCCTGAGTTTGCGTTCAGGTATATTTTTTTCGATATGAAAGAAGTTGCAAGACTGCTTGTAACGGTACTGTCAGCATTTTTCAGCATGTCAGTTGTACTGTTCTGTTTGCAGTATGCCAGTGACAGTATGTTTAAATGGGCCGTTAGAAGCGGATATGACAGAACATTCAGTGACCTGCTGAATGATAGTTTTCCATCTAACCTTTTCGGATGGGGTATAATGCTGTTTCCGGTCATATTCATGATCTGGACTTATCATGTTGTCGGAAGCGCATTTGAAGTTTACGGTAAAAAAAGATCAGCGTTCATCAATGCTTTGAAGATAACAGGCAAACACGACAGGGATGCGATAGCTGTTCCTGCAGGTGAGTTTCTGTTTTACTTCTGCATTGTAATGTTTGCCGGCGTAATGCCTTCTCTCGTTTTATGCAAACATGAATTTAACGTAATCTATGAATCGGGCATTTCATTTGCACCGGCAGTTATCGGATATGCGCCTTTTATATTTACAATGCTGTCAGGTATTATCTGTATTTTCGGCTGTTCTTTAAGATCTTTTTACAGACAGAAGAGTTCTTCCGGTATAGTGCCTCTTAAGAAACGTAAGCATATGATTTCACGGCCGGTCATTCTGGTAACAGTGGTGGCTATCCTTGCAATCTTAGGCGGACAGTACATCGCTTATACTGTACACGGTCTTTGTTTTGAAAATGATCATGATTTTTCAATTACTTCATACGCTGATATAAAGGCTGTAAGGAATACTCAGAAAAATCTTATGGAAACAGGTGCGTTTGACTATTCATATATTCTTGTCGGTGATGAGGAACTTTGCAGGATGACTTATGAAGATGTAACAGATGATTCTGAAGATCAGAATGACGAAGAAATAACAACTGATCAGGTTCTGCTGAAGATTATTCTGAATGCTAAGGATGAGGGCAGTTACTTAAAAGCAAGGGATAGTATTTCTGAAAATAAGATAACCTTTGAAACTGATACTACGCATGTTATACTCTGGAACAGAAAAATGATGTCTGAAGATCCTGACAAGACCAGAGATATTTTAGTCAAGGCAGGAATGCCTCTGTACAATGCGCTGGATCTTTTCGTATATCATACCGGACGTGACAGAATGTTTAGTTCTGTGAATTTCCTGGTAAGTGTTATTATCGGTTCAGTTTGGCTTAACTGCATTATCCTTGTTATCAATAAAAATCATGTAAAGTCGGATGAATTTATCAGAGATATTACTTCAGAGTGTGATGAGAAACAGCAGGATCCGGAACGTAAGATCGTAAACAGAACAGCACTTACAGCTGTTGTATCCACACTTGTCGGTTCGCTGATCATTATTCCGCTTTATCTGCTTGAAGGGGATCTTATGCTGGTAGTATATTCACTGATAATTATGGCGATAAACGTTGTTTTAGCGCTTTTCACAATTCGCAGGAGGAAAGATGAGAAAACGGATTTTTCGTATAATTCAGATTGGCAGCAAGGAGGATCTGCCGAGCAGACTGTTTGATTTTTTCATTGTAACGTGTATTTTCGCGAATATCACGATAGCTTTTCTTTATACATATGCCGAGCTTGAACCTTTCAGAGGTACACTTTCGGCTATTGAAACATTTACGGTCATCGTATTTATAGTCGAGTATATTCTGAGACTCTGGACGGCTGATCTGCTTTATCCGGAGTATCCGCCGGGAAAGGCGAGGCTTAAATTTCTCACGTCTTTTGACGGAGTAATCGATCTTATGACCATCCTTCCTTTCTTCTTCCTTTCGGGATTCATCGTGTTCCGAATGCTGAGGGTAGTACGAATTTTCAGACTCTTCAGGATCAATTCACAGTACGATTCCTTCAATGTCATTACCACAGTAATACTTGAAAAGAAAAATCAGATACTGTCTTCGGTTTTTATGATCCTTATCCTCATGATGGCGTCGTCACTGGGAATGTACAATGCAGAGCATGAAGCCCAGCCGGATGTTTTTAAAAACGGATTTTCCGGCATATGGTGGAGCGTTTCGACGCTTCTTACCGTCGGCTACGGCGATATTTATCCGATAACGACAGTCGGAAGGGTAATGGCAATATTCATAGCCTTTCTCGGTGTAGGTGCCGTGGCAGTTCCGACCGGTATCATAAGTGCCGGATTTGTTGAACAGTATACCAAGAAGCAGTATTCCGATATCAGTTTTACTGACATCAAGGAAATAGGCGAGATAATAGCTGACGAGGAAAACGGACTGAGCGGCATTACAGTCGGACAGGCAAGCGCAGACTTCGATCTGCATATTTTCGTGATACTCCGCGGTGAACTTACCGTTGTGGCGACGGAAGGCATAAAGATCCAGACCGGTGACGTGCTGGTGGCAGGTTCGAAAAAAATAGTAAAATAAGTTTGGCTGCGGCGATAATCCGCAGCCTTTTTTCGTCCGCAGCTCTCAACTCACCGTAAACTCTATTGACTTTTATAGTATAAAATGATAAAATTAAAAGGAATATTGTATTGGAGATGAGTTTTTTGAAAGTAACACTTATAACGCATACTCCTGATCCGGAAAAGACTATTGCTACAGCTGCAAAGCTCTGCTATTCTCCGTGTGATATTGGTACGATCAGTGATGATCTTACTCCTGAAAAGATAGAGAGCTTTGTTACAATGCTCGCAAGTATCGGTCACGAGAGCGTTATGGAGCATGTCTGTTTTACATTCGGTATCGAGGGCATATCAAGAGCCTGTTCCCATCAGCTCGTAAGGCACAGGATCGCATCATATTCTCAGAAAAGCCAGCGCTACGTAAACGAGGACGGCTTCGAGTTCATTACTCCTCCTGAGATTGCTGCAGATGCGGAAGCAAAAGCCGAATTCGACAGATCGATGGCTGCTCTTACCGAAAGCTACAGCAAAATAGCATCTATCCTTACCGAAAAGCACACAAAGACTTTCATGGAGCAGGGAATGGATGAAAAGGAAGCAAGGTCAAAGGCTGTTAAAAAAGCCAATGAAGATGCAAGATTCGTACTTCCGAATGCCTGCGAAACCAAGATAGTCGTGACAATGAATGTCAGAAGCCTTTTCAATTTCTTCAGACACCGCTGCTGCTCCAGAGCTCAGTGGGAGATAAAGGCCGTTGCCGATGAAATGCTGAAGCTCTGCCGTGAAGTGGCACCGAATGTGTTTAAAAACGCAGGACCTTCATGTCTTGCAGGCAAATGTCCTGAAGGCAAAATGACATGCGGAAAAATAAATGAAATGAAGGAATTCTATAGAAACCTTTAATGAACGGAGGAAACACTATGGTATATGTTTTTCTTGCTGACGGCTTTGAGGAGATCGAAGCCCTTACAGTAGTTGATCTTTGCAGAAGAAGCGGTATCGATGTCAAAACAGTTGGTATCGGAAGAGAAGCAATCCGCGGTTCACACGGCATACTCGTTCAGGCTGACGTGAAGGACACAGACTTTGCTCCGGATGCTGAAACTGAAATGATCGTACTTCCGGGCGGCATGCCGGGAACAAAGAATCTCGAAGCTTCTGAAACAGTTCAGAAAGCAATCGACTTCTGCGTGACAAATAATAAATATGTGGCTGCTATCTGTGCAGCTCCGTCCATCCTCGGACACAGAGGACTTCTCAAGGGACATAAGGCTCTTTGCTATGCCGGATTTGAAAGCCAGCTCGAAGGTGCTGAAATAGCTTACGGTACAGTATGTCTTTCAGGCAACTACCTCACATCAAGAGGTCCTGGCACAGCTATCGACTTCTCACTCAAGATAGTTGAGATTTTAAAATCAAGAGAGATCAGCGAAGCTCTTGCTTCATCACTTCTTTACACAAGCCGATGATGACTGATAAACTGCTTTTCAGAAAACAGGCGCTTAAAATCCGTTCTGAACTTTTTTCCTCTGCTGAGGAAAAGAAAGAAGCGGACTCGAAGATTTTTGAAAATCTCAAAGCTTCCGGACTTATCGGAAAAGCAGAACTTGTCCTTACCTATGTTTCATACAGAGATGAAGCAGACACTTTAAAACTTATAGAATATCTTCTGGCAGAAGGCATCACCGCCGCCGTTCCCCGTTGCAGAAAGCAGGGACAGATGGACTTTTTCGTGATAAAAAACTTAGGTGATCTTAAACCATCTTCTATGGGAATACCGGAGCCTGAATATGATGAAAGGCATCTGGTACGTGATTTTTCCGGTGCTCTGTGCATCGTTCCGGGAACAGCCTTTGACCTTAAGGGAAACCGCACAGGTTACGGCGGAGGATATTACGACAGGTTTTTAAGCCGTGAAAAGGACGTTACACCGGCAGGAATATGCTACAGCCCGCTTATCTTTGATTCAGTTCCGTCTGAAGTACATGATATAAGCGTTGACTATATAATAACAGAGAAAGGAATAATAGATATTAATGGATAATCAGAGAGATGAAAACGGTCAGGAAAAAAACAAAAGACCTGCTTCGTCCGGAAATAAGTCTAAAGGTACTTTTTCAGGATTTATGAAGGCTCTTTTTGCACCTGCACCGCCTCCGAAGAAGAAAAAGCCTGCGAAGGTGATCCGATACATCAGACCTAAGAAAGGAAACCGAATTGCAGTAGCCCTTGTATTCATTTTCGCTATTCTCAGTATTTCAGTACTCTCATCTGTGGGTATTATCTTCCTTGCAAGAGAATTCCTCGGCATTGACAAGAGTGCTGCGACCTACATAGTAAATATCCCTGAAAACGCAACTACAGATGACGTTATCAGGATAATGACCGTTGATCAGGAAGCCAACAGAAAGGAACCTATCATCAAGGTCGACAGGATGTTCAGGATTCTCGCTGAACTTCAGGAAAAAAGAAATGAAGGACCTATAGAATACGTTTCAGGCAACCACAACCTGCGTCCGAACATGGGTTATCAGGATATTCTTGAAGAGCTTCAGAGCACATATTACATCGAAAAGGAAACTGTAACAATAACCATCAGAGAAGGTATGCGTTTAAGATCAGTTGCCAAAATGCTTGAAGATGAAGGTGTATGCGCAGCAGACAAGTTCATCTACTATTTCAACGCTGGTCTTGATGACTACGAATTCATTTCAAACATTCCGCAGCCAACAGCAAACGATCTTCGTTTTGACAGACTTGAAGGATATCTTTTCCCTGATACCTATGAATTCTACAAGGCTCCTGACGGCGATGTAAAGTCACTTGAAGAACAGGATTACGAGATCATTCTCAGAACCATCTACGAAAACTTTGAGTCAAAGTATGACGACGAACTGAAGGCAAGAGCAGCTGAAGTCGGAATGTCAATGGACAAGGTCGTTACACTTGCATCTATCGTACAGCTTGAAGCTGCCAACACCGAGGATATGAAGAACGTTGCCTCAGTATTCATGAACCGTCTCAATGATTACGAGCATTTCCCGGCTCTTGAGTCAAACCCGACAACTGAATACAGCCGTTACCTTAACAGCCTCGATGACTATTCAGTTACTTCAAAAATGCTGAAAGCATACGATACATACCAGACAAACGGACTCCCGCCTGGACCGATATGCAGCCCTGGTCTTGATGCAATAAAGGCGGTTCTCTGGCCGAACAAGACAGATTACTATTACTTCTGTGCTAACATTGAAACTAAGGAACCATATTACGCAAGAACAAATGAAGAGCACGAAGCAAACCTTATCAAGGCAGGAATCGATATTGATGATATTGATTATGATGACTGATAAGTAAAAGATAATAAACAGAAAAAGCACCGGATATGTTTCATGTCCGGTGTTTTTGAAAAAACGGAGGTATTTAATTTGGAATTAGAGGTACTTGCACCGGCAGGGGACCGCGAAAGACTTTTGTCAGCACTTAACTACGGCGCTGATGCCGTTTATCTCGGAAGAAAGCAGTTCGGAATGAGAGCTTCATCCGGCAATTTCGATTTTGAAGGACTTAAGGAAGCCGTAAAGCTTTCTCACGAAAAAGGCGTAAAGGTATTCCTCACCTGCAACACCCTTCCGCGAAATAACGAGATACCGCTTTTTGAACAGTTTGTACGTGAAGCTGTTGAAGCAGGAGTTGACGCACTTATTGCTGCCGATCTCGGAATAATCTCCCTTATAAAAAAATATGCACCCGACATGGTGATACACGCTTCCACGCAGACCGGTATCGTAAACTATGTGACTGCAAATGAACTCTACAACATGGGATGCAAGCGAGTAGTCCTTGCCCGCGAGCTGTCGCTTGAAGAAATAGCTGAAATACGTGCGAAGACACCTAAGGATCTTGAAATAGAATGTTTCGTTCACGGAGCAATGTGTGTTTCCTTCTCAGGACGCTGCCTGCTTTCAAGCTATCTTGTAAACCGTGATGCCAACAGGGGAGAATGTGCCCAGCCGTGCCGCTGGGGCTATCATCTTCAGGAGGAAAAGAGACCGAATGAGTTCTATCCGGTTTTTGAGGACGAGCAGGGAACATACATTCTCAATGCAAAGGACATGTCGATGATAGAACACATTGACAAGCTCCGTGAAGCCGGAATTTACAGCCTCAAGATCGAGGGAAGGGCGAAGTCAGCCTATTACGTATCAGTCGTTACAAACGCTTACAGAATGGCTGTGGACTGCTGCCTGAAGGGTGAGCCTGTACCACAGTGGGTGTACGACGAAGTATTCAAGGTAAGCCACAGAAAGTACTGCACGGGATTTTTCTTCGGACATCCGAAGGAGAGCCAGTACTATGAAACAGGCGGATACATCAGAGAGTATGATGTTGTTGCCGTTGTTGATGAATGCCGCGACGGAAGAATCTATGCCACACAGCGCAACAAATTCCTCGCAGGAGACACGCTTGAAGTGTTCTCGCCTGGTAAGGAACCTCAGATCATCAAAGCATATGTTATCTACAACGAAAAGGATGAACCAGTCGAGAGTGCTAACCACGCAATGATGAAGTTCTCGATACCATGCGACAAGGTATTCCCGAAGGATGCGATCATTCGCATGCAGAAGTGATTCGTTAAATAAATCATCGTGGGGTACGGGGCGAAGCCCCGCAAACTCCTCTTCCCGGCAATCCTGCGAAGCAGGATTGCCGACTTAATAAGTGCAAGCGAAAAAAATCAGGTCACATGAAATTCATGTGCCTGATTCTTTTTTTGAATTTTTTTGAGAATATATTTTAACTGAGCAAAATTTCAAAACGTACTGTTGTACCGCATCCGAGCTCCGTTTCTATTTCGAAGTTGTCGGTACATTTTCTTATCTTGGAAAAGCCCTGACCTGTTCCGTGACCCTGAGCTCTGATTTCCGAGTCAGGAGAAACAGTGGTGTAGCCTTCGTTCATAGCCATTTCCGGATCAGCGATACCAGGACCGTTGTCGGCTGCTTCCACCTTAAGAACTTCCGGTGTGATCTCAGCTTCGATAAGTCCGCCGTTTGCGTGGATTATCATGTTAAGTTCCGTTTCATAGATGGCAAGTGTAGCTTTCCTTATGATCTCGTTGCTGACATTCATTTCAGAGAGTTTTGTTTTTATGTCTTCTGAAACAGCTCCTGCGTTGAGAAAATCGTTTGGTGTTACAATGTATGTTAATTTGGTTTCAGGATTCATTCTTTTAACGATCCCTCCCTGTGTTATTTTCTATATACATTATACCATAATACAAGAGATTTGTAAAGGGGTATTTTGTGCATTTTATTCAAAAATATTTGTGCAGCCAACTTAAAAAAGTTATTTTTTAATATTGTTTCCGGACTGATTATCTGATATAATTAAAATAGACATTAAAAAATGACAAAGGGAGAGCGATGATATGACAGCACTTATTACTGGTGCAAGTACAGGTATAGGCCGTGACATGGCTATTTATCTCAGCACACTTGGCTACGATCTTATTCTTGTGGCACGAAACAGAACCAAGCTTTTGAAACTCAAAAAGCTTCTTCCCGTTAAAGTAAAGGTAATCGCAGCAGATCTTTCTGATCCTGAGAATGCGAAAAGGATCTATTATGTATGCCGCAGCATCAGGGTGGACCTCCTGATAAACAACGCAGGTATAGGCGATGTAGGACCTTTTGACAAGACATCTCTTGAAAAGGAACTTGGTCTTATAAACCTAAATGTTACTGCACTTCATATTCTTACAAAGCTATTCTACCGCAGATTTGCCTGCGAAGGCGGAGGTACTATCCTTAATGTATCTTCTTCGGCAGCGTTCTATCCGGGACCGCTTATGGCAGCTTACTACGCATCCAAAGCGTATGTGTTAAATCTTTCCCAGTCACTTTACCGTGAGGCTAAGGAGTCAGGAAACGGAGTTAAGATAAGCGTTCTGTGTCCGGGACCGGTCCAGACTGAATTCAACAAGAGAATAGGAGTATCGAACAGCTTCAGTCCGGCTTCTTCGGAAATGGTTGCTAAATACGCCATAGACAAAACCCTTGAAGGAAAGTTTCTTATAATACCGGAGGCAAAAATGAAGTTCAGTATTGCAGCTTCATCTCTTCTTCCGGCAGAAATGAAGTCGAAGATAGTCTACATGATACAGAAAAACAAAACACCACTTTGATGATCACTCATACCGCAGAGCACAGTTTCGTGTTCTGCGGTATATTGTTTTGAAAGATAAAAAGAAAGAAGCCATAGTATCTCATTCGAAATACTATGGCTTCATATTATATCAGGTATTTAATATACTGAATTAAGCTTTTATCAGTTGAACTTGTTTCTGAGAAGAATAAGGTCAATGATAGAGATCTTACCATCGTTGTTCATATCAGCGTTTGACTTACCTGCAGCAGAAAGTTCTGTCTTGCCGATAAGAGCGCCCATGAGTGTAACGTAGTCGCTTGTTGTAACTGCACCGTCAGCATTAACGTCGCCCTTAACATCATCATTCTTTGGAGATGGTGAAGGTGATGGGCTTGGTGATGGAGATGGTGAAGGTGACGGACTTGGTGAAGGTGATGGTGATGGAGACGGGCTTGGTGAAGGTGATGGGCTCTTAGAAGGAGCAGTTGTAGCTGTGCTGCCTGCGCCGTCTGTGTAGAGAGTTACAGAATCAATTGTGAATTCGTCACAGTCGATCCACCAAACACCGAACTTGATCTCTCCGCCGTACTCTGTCTGGATGATAGAAGAGATATCTGAAGGAACCTTCCATGAGATTGTACCGCTGTTGCCGCTGATTGTCTGAGTGATCTCATCGCCCATTGCCCAGTAGCCTGCAGCATCATCAGTTGTTGAAGTACCGAACTGACCAACATACTTGCCGATGTTCTTGCTTGCTGAGATGTTTACGTCAACCTTTGTGATCTTTTCCTTAGCTGAGATACCGAAATCCTTGTAAGAGAAGCCGATCATTCTTTCGTCTTCGCCGAGAGCGCTGTATGTAACCTTCTTGTCAGCCTTTACAGTGTAGCCGCCGTTTGAGCTCTGAGTTGGCTGTGTTGTAGGCTTCTGTGTTGGCTGAGTTGTTGTTGTAGGCTGTGTAGTAGGCTGCTGTGTTGGCTGTGTTGTTGGTGAAGGTGATGGTGATGGAGAAGGTGATGGCTGAGAAGGAGTTGTTGCGTTGCCTGTACCATTGCCCTTTGTACCAGGAATGTTTGATTCAACAGTACCACTCTTGAATACTGAGTAGAGACCAGCAGCTGAACCTACGAGACCAGCGTTGTAGTCGATAGCAACTTCGTTTGTCTTGTAGTCGTTCATTACGTCGTGGTACATGCCGCCCTTGTCAGGACCACCAACGAGAGCACCGATAAGTACCTTGCCGTTTGTAGGATGGTAAGTTGTTGTGCCTTCGCCCATACCGTCATCATAACCCTGGTAGCCTGAAGCTGCTCTGTGGTGAGCGTTCTTAGCAGAGTTAGAAGCGAAACCTGTTACGAGACATGTGTTGAACGGGTTGTCGCCGAGGATGTAGTTCATCTGACCCTTGCACCATGATGTGTAGTCAGCTGTTGAGTGCTTTGAAGCTACGAGAGCTGAGAACTGCATTGAGCAGTTAAGTCTTGCACTTCCCCAGTCGTCCATGCAGAGGTAGTTGCTGCCTGTACATGTGCTTCCGAGATAGCCGTTTACCTTTGACCAGTCGTTTGTGATCTCAGCGTATACGCAGGCTGCACCGAGACCTCTGTTGTCCCAGCCGTCGCACCAGCCGAGGTACTGTGTCTGCTTTGAAGCACAGTCGTTCTTGTAAGCTTCGTTCTTTGTAGCAATGTAGAGCCAGCCTGCTGCGTTTGCCTGTTCGTCAGTAGGTGAGCATCCGTTAGCAAAGTAGAAGCCTGTTGTACCGTTTGATTCGCACTTGTTGTGTGCTGTTGAGAACTTGTAAAGAGCTTCAGCGTATGTAAGGTCTTCCTTGTTGCCGAAGTTGATGTAGTTGAGTGCGAGAGCTGCAGCGTAGTCAGCAGCTATATCGCTGGCGCTGTTTGATGTCCAGAACATCTTTCTTCCGCCGCCCTGCTTTTCAGGAGCACCCCAGTAGCTGTGGTCATCATTACCGTCGCCCTTCTGGTAGAGGAAGTTTGAAACGCTGTCGCCGCTGAGCTTTGTTGAAGCCTTGAAGAATTCACAGAAGTGATTTAAGATAGTCTTGATGTGATCAGTCTGTCCGAGAGTATCATATGAATCCTTGAATTCATAGTAGCTCCATTCAAGTACAGATGCTGTGAATCCCTGAGGGAGACCGAACATTGCGTGGTCACCGGCATCGTGGAAACCGCCGTCTACTTCATCATCAGTATGACAGTTGCCTCTCCATGAAATAAGGCTTCTTGATTCTACCTTCTTGCCGCACATGTTTGTGTCGTAGAAGAAGAGAGATTCCTGTAAGAGCTTAGCATAGTTGTCACTGCCTGCAGCCTTAACTGTGTTTCCGCCGAAAACAGCTGCTGACTGTCCGAGACCTGAAACAGTGAGTGTGAGAGCAGCTACAGCTGCTATAGCCTTGCCTGTTAAATTTTTCTGAACCATTGGAAAAATCATCCTTTCAAAATTTTAATTAAAATAAATGCAACTTATTTCAATCAATTCCATACGATATTATTATACACAAAAAAACGTATCTTGTGAATACTATTTTTATAAACTTTGAAAAATTAATACTTTGTTCATAAATATTCAGAAATTGCAATGAAAAAAGGTTTCCCATATATTGCGAATATGGGAAACCGTATAAAACGAGTATATTTTAAATGCTGTCAGCAGGATCAGTAGTCAGAAGCTGCAGTGGTCACATCTGTCTGCTGATACTCATTTTCAAAGATCTCGACATCAACAGTGTATTCGCCGTAAGCCCATACGTTTTCGTATTTGGATGGCAGAAGTACCAGTGCCTTGTAGGTGTTTATTCCGGTTTTGAGCTTTCCGTTTCCGGAAACTGTACTCTTTGAAAGATCTATTTCCACGGTAAGATTGTCTGCGGTTATCTTTTCGACGTCTTCCTCAGGTCCGATTATAGTAACATTGTCAAGACGCTGGGTGATATGCTGTACCTCGTATTTTGACTTGTAAGGGTTTTTGATCGTGAATCTTGAATCATCAACGCTGTCAAAAGTTTTTT
>JBGUVZ010000660.1:0-5058 GCA_045220685.1 Oscillospiraceae bacterium
TTTCACTGTATAATGTTGAAATGTAATTTGACAATTCGGTCGGCATTGAATTAATCCATTGCCGCAATAGTGAATCCTCTGTTTCTCTGTCCGTATCTGTTTTAAGAAAGGTCGGAATATCACCAGTAAAACATTCCCCGAGGTCATGAATTATACACATACTTACAACTTTGTCTATATCAACATCAGGGAACTCTTTTTTCAGCATTAATGCCATAAGAGATACTCTCCAGCTATGCTCTGCGACACTCTCTGTCCTTCCGAGTGAAGTTATACAATGTCGAGGCGTATCCTTTAATTTTTCTGCAACATGTAGTATATCCAGATATTCTTGCGCATTCATATGCGTTTTCACCTCAATCAGTTTTCCTTTTTCTCAATAACACCTTCTTTTCCCGGTGCATCAATATCAAATTTATCATGATCAACACGTAAAATCGCAGTACCGTAAGATGCAGTTATAAATTCCGCGAGAGCCTGATCATACATCAGAACAGAGCCGATTTTCCAGAGTTCAAGATTATCCGGATTATTGACATAATCATCGCTTTCATTGCCAGCACCAAAATACCAGCCGCTGTCTCCTTCACGTGTAGGTTTATCACGCATTCCGTAATTTATCTTCCATCCCTCTTCACGGACTTTCTTCGAGACGATTGCGGTCATTTCCCACAGCTTTTTTCGTTCAATCATAGGAAGATAGTATTGTTTTGATTCGAGGAACATATTGACTGTCTCTTCATTCGGAGTACAATCACTGTCCAGTTTTCTGATATCCGCATCCCATATCTTTTTTCCGTCAGCATTTCCTGTAAGAATAACGGCTAGATTCAAAAAATCATCTGCATCTGCGTCAACAACATAATTATTCTCTTCCAGATAAGCATGACCTTTATCACCATACAAATAAACTGATAATTTCCCATCAGAAGAAAGTATGGCTTTAACAGCCCCAAGATTTTCTTCGTCATTGTAATAAATGAAAAAACACGGAAAATGCTAGTTTACAAACCAGTCGAAAGCGGTTCCGTTTTTTCCGTTCATATAGAAAACTGTACCGTCATCCTCAAGATTTCCTGTACTGACATCAGGCAACCTGTTTTTCAGTGCTTCGTGCATATATTTATCTACTTGTACTAATATCTGATTCATTTTTCTCATACCATTCTTCCTTACTATTTTCCAGTCTGAGACTGGAAAATTTCTATTTTATTTTCCGCAGGAAAATACTCCTTTTATGCTGCAAGCAAAACATAATCTTTTTCAGTATAACTTGTTATTTATCATAACATATTTCAGCCGGTAATTCAACAGATAATATGTTATTAGCCGATATATCGGAAGCATACTTCGTCTGCTAAAAAAATAAACTGCGTAACCTGAATGATAACGCAGCTTATTTATGATATATCCAAAGAAACAATTAATGAATTTGGTTTCTTATCAGAGTATTATTGCGAACAAGTAATCGGTATTCTGCATCTTTCTGCCCATTTCATAAATTTTCCGTAATTATCATAATCTCCGGACAAAATAATTTTTTTACCATCTGGCAGATACACAGTAGTACGATGGATTACTGTTGCATTTATACCAATGATTTCAGAATAATGATACTCAATACCTTCAAAATAAAGTACTGTTCCCCTGACTTCAGGATAACTGGCAACAAATTTAAAATAGAAATCTACGCCAAGGTGTATTATCAGAAGAAATAATGTAGCAGAATACAAAGGATGATCGCTGAGTTTAAATTCACTTGGTCCGAATATGAATGAGAATAACAAGTTGTAACATAGCAGTCCGGCATTTATCAACACATAGCATAATATATTCACAGCAGCAATAAAACATCCAAGAAAGATCCACAAAAGTTTTACCCATTCATGTATCAGCGGCATTTTGAAATTATACCGTGACAGTTCTGCTTCATCAACATTATTTCTTGCTTCGATAACTACTTCAAGTTCTTCTTGTACACTTGTATTGCTATCGTTATCTGAATACATAATAAATCCCCCTCACAGTTATAATATTCTTCAGAAAATACTCAATCTATATTTCCTTTGATGATTATATTATACTGTGAGAAATAACAAATGAACAGATGTTATATGTCATTAAGTGCAGTTACATTCATCACTGATTTTGAGTTACAGATATCACCGATTCAGTACATTTTTTCTCTCTGAAAAAATTAATCGCCTCCGTTATAAGTCTCAACCGGAGGCGATTTCAGTTTATTCACGAAAAAAACAGCTAATTCTCTCTCACTTGCTTCATTCTGACTTTGTCTTCGTACATAAGTTCATCCGCTCTGCGGAGAGCTTCGTCGAAATTTCCGTCTTTTTTGTATTCCATGTATCCGCATGCTACGCTGTAGCCTTTGGCTTCGGTCTCTTTTTTCAGATCTTCACACAGTTTCTGTACACGATTTTCATCGGCTCCGGGATAAAGGATCTGAAACTCATCGCCGCCCATACGGTAGAAACGGCATCTGTCCGGAATTACAGTGAATGCTGACTGAGTAACTGCAAGGATTGCTTTGTCGCCTTCATCGTGGCCAAGGGTGTCATTTATTTTTTTCAGACCGTTAAGATCCATCGAAATAATGAACATATCCTTTTTCTTCATAGCCGGTATATCACTGTAAAATGAATGTCTGTTAAATGCATCGGTCAGGGCATCACGGGTAAGCGTCTGCGTCGCAAAATACATGTAGTAGAAAATCAGCGAGATAACCGCCATTCCGCTGATAAGAAATTTATATCCTAAAACGAAATTCATGATTACTGCTGCAAATGTAGAAACTGCAAGACCGACAAGGAAAAAGCTTTCGCTTTTTAATCCGTGTTTGTATTTGATAAGAGATGAGTAAATGATCAGCGAAACATAAAAAGCTGTAAGAACGATCGGAACGAGTACCAATTTTCCGAATGACATAGTTCCGTCTTCATGAACATTAAATATCCAGCCGTTAAACATACTTAAAAACGAAAGTATTAAATTTGATGATGCAAAAATCCGGATAACTTTTCTGATCTTAGGTCTGATAACAGACGTAAGCAGTATTATCGGGATCATAACCGGACCGCTTATGGAGTAACTGACGGCAAGAACAAATTTGTACAGCCACCGATATGCCGGATTTCCGTCAAGTGTCAGCATCAGGAAATTGCATATTATCATAGTAAGCGCAATTGCTGTACCGACCAGAAAATATTTCTTTTTTGCCGCCGGGATCACAGAATTGAAAAGAGTAAAAAGAACAAATAAAAATCCGGCAATAAAGCTGAGATAACTCATCTGTATCGCATCATGCAGCATAACGAATCCCCTCCCTACGTTATACTTGTTTGTTACAATTATAGCATAAATTTAGTATTTCATCAAGACTTCAACCTGTCGGATACGACTATATTCTCCGGAAATCCGGCAAAGCCGGATTTCCGATGTTGAGGAGGAGCGGGGCTTCGCCCCGCTCCCAACGTTGATTTATATAACAGCGTGACTGTATCCAAATTTAAAAAGCTGCGTAATCGTAATGATAACGCAGCTTCTCGGACGCTTTTAAGCATCCTGGAAAAATGGTGGTCTTATTTATCTGCTCTGAAAGCAGCCTTACAGAAGTTATAGAAATGAGCTCTTACTGTAACGCCGCCGTGGTCGCCGTTAGGAACTTCCTGCCAGATATGATCTGTGCCGTTCTTTGTAAGGATCTCATCGTATTTCTGTGGACTGTTGCTTACAACTCCGTCAAACTGAGCACCTGTAAGCATGAGGATATATGGCTTCGGATCAGAATCCTTGATCTTGAATTCACTCTCCTGCATTGATCCCGGATGAGTCATGTTGCCGTCTACCATAGGTGTGATACCAGGTGCAGAACATGCTCCGCCGATATATCCGAATACATCAGGTCTTGAAATACCGATGTAGAGAGATTCACGTCCGCCCATTGAGAAGCCTGTGATAGCTCTGTTCTCGCGTCCTGTCTTAACAGAATAATTTGCTTCAATATACGGGATAAGATCATCGCAGATATCCTTTACAAATGCGTCATAGCCTTCAACTGTCGGAATATCATAGCCGCTCGGGAACATCATATCCTTGCTTGAGAACATGTCTGCAAGAACGATGATCATCTGTTCTGCCTCACCTGCAGCTGCAAGGTTTGCTGATATAGTCTGAATACCCATGCTCGGATCAAGCATTGAGTCCTGATTACCGAAAATACCGTGGTTTACAAACATAACAGGATATTTCTTGTCTGTGCTGTATCCGGCTGGCAGGATAACATTAGCGCGCTTCTCACGTCCTGCTGTTGTAGACATATATGTGATGCTTTCAACTTTTCCGTAATCAACTCCCGGCTTTTCCTTTGAAATATCAGCCGGTTCAGGTGTAACAATATTTGCTCTCACCTTTTCCATATATGAAGAAGGATCTGCAACAGGTGTGGTGGTTGGCTGCTCTGTTGGTGTTACAGTAGGCTGATCAGTCGGAGCTGTTGTTGGCTGTTCAGTCGGATGATCTGTAGGCTGTGTTGTCGGCTGCTCATACGGAGGCGTCTGTGGCTGGATAGCTGGAAGCGACTCAACAGTACCAATTATGTACTGCATGAGCATTACAAAATCGCTTGTGTTTACTGATCCGTCCTGAGTGATGTCATAAATGTCCTTGTCGACATCAGCACCGGTCAGTACACCCTTCATCATACAAAGGTCAGCAACGTTTACTCGGTTATCATTATTCAGATCACCGTTGATTCGCATGTCAGCAGAAACACTGACAGCAGCTGCAGTAAGTGACACAGCAGTCAGTGCAGCAAGTATTCTTTTACAATTCATGATTCTTTCTCCTCTTAAATAAACCTAAAAGAAATCCAAAACGATTCCTTTTCTATTATATCAAACCGATTAGTAAAAATCAACAATTTTTCTCCATCAATTTGCCATCCAATTGTTGAGTATTGAATTCATGTATAAAAAAACTGCGTCAACCATAATGGCAACGCAGATTTTTTTAGATCTGATTATTTTTATTTCATTGCATTTA